>PALY01000032.1 GCA_002707085.1 Deltaproteobacteria bacterium | reverse complement strand
CAGTACAAAGTGTGGATGACAGTGAGTTGGTGGGAGATAGTTGGAATCCCACAGATATGGCGCCCTATTTGATCGCTTTGGTTTCACTTGTTCTATTCTTCGCATTCGTTGTGCTGCCCGTCATGCGCGCCGTCACTACGGCTTCAGCCGCTGGCTCGGGTAAGGGCGACGTGATTGCTCGCGCAGCAAATCGTTTTGGCTCTGGCGGCGAAATGGGTGAAGGTGAAGAAGGAATCAATCTCGCAGATCGACTGCGTATGCTAGTCGACAATTTCGAACCCGTTGAAGCGCAAGATTTGAACCGGTTGGTTGAGCTCCAAGAGGATGCATCAGCCCAGGTTCTTCGTCGCTGGATTCACTCTTAGGAGATCACCATGGCATTGGCATTAGCATCCCAAGATGAAGTCTACTCTGGCGTAGAGCGTGCAGCGATTCTCGTTATGTATCTGGAGCGGTCCCTGGCGAAGTCCCTGTTGGACCGAATGAGTGACGAAGAAGTACGCAAGGTTGGTATGGCGATGGCTCGGATTGAAAGGGTAGAAGGCCCTGACATTGAGCGAATCGTTGGGGATTTCATTCGGGAACTCTACGAGGTTAGTTTGATGCCGCGAACTGGACCCGAGTTTGTGAACAAGATTCTGCCCGATCTTCTTGAAGATGAACGTCGGGAGACAATTCTTCCCATCCTCAAGCGTCGAGTGAATACGGATTTCGCAGATTTCATTGCGAATCGTCCACCTGAAGCCGTGGCGGCGATTTTGCAAGACGAGCTGCCTCAGACTCAAGCGGTTGCGTTGTCATTGATGGGTGCGGATAATGCTGCACAGATCATGAGATTGATGGCGGAGGAAGATAAGGGTGAAGTAACTGTCCGAATGGCACGTTTGAAGCGGATTCCGGGCGAGTTGATTGATGATGTGACCCAGGCGATTACATCCGCATTGGGCCGCGATGATGACTTCTTGGATGTCGGTGGTGTTGACCGTACAGCGCGTATGCTTGGCCGTTTGGCGAAGACTGAAAACGACCGAATTCTCGAGGTGGTTGCAGATGAAGACAATCCGTTGGCTGAGCGCCTCCGCCGCAGAATGGTCTTGTTCTCCGATCTTTCGGCCCTGACCAATCGTGGTATTCAAACGTTGCTTAAGCAGGTTGATCGGGACGATTTGATCTTGGCGTTGAAGGGTGCGACCCCAACAGAGACCGAACACTTCCTGGCAAATGTATCCAGCCGTGCGGCCGAGGATATCCGCGAGGAAATGGAAATCATGGGGCCGGTGCCAAAGAGCCGGATTCGTGGCGCTCAAGAGCGAATCGTGGCGACTGCACTGAAACTCGCCGAAGAAGGGGCCATCTATATGGCAGTTGGCGCCGAAGAAGACGAAGAGGACGAGTAGGCCTTCATGTCAGAATTCGTACCAATGAGTGGCAATGGAGGCTTTCGACTCGGTTTAGTGTCGGGAGAAAGCGCCCCGAACGAAAACCCCGACGAAGTTGCTGCCAATGTTTCGGAAGAATCCGGAATGAATGCAGAAGCTGAAGAAGAAGGTGTGCGTCTGCCTGCAAGTGCAGAAGAATTGGAAGCATTGCTGGAGGAAGTCCGGCAACAAACCCGTACCGATGTAGAGGCCGTTTTCGCAGCCGATAGGGCCGAGTTGGCGGACGAGCGAGAGCAGGTGGCTCGGGTCATAGACACGCTTCAACAAACACGCGAGCAGTGGAAAGCGGATGTCCGCAATATGTTGGGCGAATTGGTGATGGTCGGCGTTCGACAGGTTGTAAGTGATTCGGTTGATTTACAGGCAGACTTGTTGCGGGACCGATTTGCTGAAGTTGGAGAACGTCTCATCGGTGAACAAGAGGTGCTTATTCGTGTACGGCCCGAGGATGAAGCGATAGCGCAGGAGTACTTGGGTGGTCGTGATGGTTGGTCTATTGTGTGTGATTCGGACATCTCAGGTGGACTGATTGCAGAAACCGCTGCAGGAAAAGTGGATGCGACATTGGGGGCTGCGATGGCTGGCCTGGCGGATTCAGTGCAGGAATGGCAATCGGAAGGAGTAGGGGAAGAATGAGTTCACTCGGACTTTCGAAACTACCAGACCACCTACGGAACTCAACACGAGTTCGACAGGTGGGGCGTGTCATGCAAGTTGTGGGCACAATTATCGAAGCCGAACTGCCTGGCGTATCGGTTGGTTCGATTGCTGATGTTGGCGAGACGCAGGCAGAGGTTGTCGGGTTTCGCGAAAATCGTGCATTGCTTATGCCGCTGGGAGACCTTGAAGGCATCTCCCATGGAGACCCAGTGCAGGTTCGTGGTGCTTCATTGACCTTGCCGGTGGGTCCAGGCCTACTCGGTAGAGTTATCGATCCTTTGGGCGTCCCCCTGGATGGAGAACCGCTTCGGGATTGCGCGGGTCGACGTTCCTTACATTCTGATCCTCCCAAGGCCATGGCTCGGACTCGAATAGAGCGACCACTTCCGACAGGAATTCGGTCGATCGACGGGCTTCTTACCCTGGGCGAAGGGCAGCGTATCGCCATCATGGCCGGATCAGGTGTGGGTAAGAGTACGTTGTTGGGTATGGTGGCCCGTAACTCTCAGGCCGATATCAATGTTGTTTGTTTGGTGGGCGAACGTGGACGTGAAGTTCGAGAATTCTTGGAACGTGACTTGGGACCAGAAGGGATGGCCCGATCGGTAGTGATTGTTGCGACTTCTGATCGCGCTCCTGTATTGCTCGTCAAGGCCGTACAGGCCGCATTGAGTGTCGCTGAATACTTCCGTGACTCCGGAAAGCGGGTCATGTTGATGGTCGACAGCATTACCAGGCTTGCCATGGCTCAACGACAGATTGGGCTGGCTGCTGGAGAGCCGCCTGCAACCCGTGGATACACACCATCTGTTTTCACCTTGTTGCCGCGTCTACTGGAACGAGCCGGCCCTGGAGCCGGTACAGGCAGCATTACGGCCGTGACCACTGTACTTGTGGAGGGTGACGATATGGAAGACCCCGTTGCGGATACGGTTCGCGGTATCGTCGATGGCCATATTGTCCTTTCGAGAAGGATCGCCAGTCACGGCCATTACCCTGCGATAGATGTGTTTGAGAGTGTCAGTCGTACAATGAATATGACCTCAAGTGACGAACATCAGTCCGCAGCACGGAACATGCGAGATTTGATCGCAACGTGGCGAGAAAACGAAGAATTGGTCCGTTTGGGTGCCTATAGAAGAGGCACAGATCCGAAGGTCGATATGGCCATTGCTGCTAAAAAGTCGATCGATGAATTCTTGCAGCAAGAAGTGGGTGATAGCACGCGATTTAGTGAAACGGTGATGAAGTTGACCACGTTGGCGGAACACACCGATCCTAAAAAAATGCCCGAAAAAAACTCAAGGTTGGGAACCAAGCGCCCGTAAGGGGTGAGTCGGTAACCAATTGAGGGCCTGTTATGCGCGATGCGCTCACAGTTTTACAGCGGATTCGTCACCATAAAAAGAAGGGTGCTGAACTTGCGTTTGTCGAAGCGGAAAGGGCACGAGAGAAACAAGAGTCTCGTGTGGATTCCATTGAGCGAGCCGTTGAAGATTCTCGAGAACGTGGGTCTCACGAAGATGAAGCATGTTGGGTCGCGCAGGCTGCTTCATGGCGTATGAAGATGGAAGTACGGCTTCGACAAGAGCGAAATTTATTGAATGAACGCGCTCAGGTTGTGGATGACCGTCAAAAAGATTTGGCCCACGCAAGTCGAGAGTCCAGAGTTGTGGAACGCATCATCGAAATTAATGATGAGCGACGTTTACTGGAAAGACGGCGCAAGGAAGGTCGCCGCCTTGACGCTATGGGTACTGCTCGTTGGAACCGGAAGGGGGCCAAATGAGAAAGGCTCTGCTTGTTTCGTTTTCTGCGGTGCTTTTAGGGGGTGTGGCCGCCACTGCGATTGGCGCTCCCGGAGATTCGTCATCGCAAACAATCCGCTCAGAGCAGGCTCGTGGAGCGGAAGCAATCATGGACTTGTTGGAGCAGCAGAAACGTGGTCTCCAACGGAGAGAGGCAACCCTTGAGGCCAGAGAAGCAGATCTGCGTGCCGCTGAGGCCGAAGTGCAAGCGCGCCTGGCCGAGCTGGAAAAGGTTCGAGGTGAGATTCGAGGATTGTTGACCGAATTGGATGAGCGGCAAAAGGTCCGTGTAAATGCATTGGTAAAAATGATGGAATCCATGAGAGACAAACAGTGCGCAATGATCCTGAATGAGACCGAGGACGTTGTCGCACTGGCAGTTTTATTGAAAATGAACGTAGCCAAGGCTGGAAAGGCCATGGCCAAGATGGATCCAGCTCGAGCAGCATTCTTTGCTGATCAGCTGGGCGCGCCACCATTGGCGGAGGGGTCACCATGAAGATGCAGCACGTACCAATCGAGGCCACCAATCCATTCGCCGAAGCGGCCAATGGGGGCCAGCCGGTTCCCGGCCAAGGTGGCGTTACTGGAGGTGNCGAGGCTCACGATGCTTGGAATCGTGCAGTTGAACAGGCCAACGTCGGACTTGAGGATGGTGCGATAGCGGAAGGCCAAGAGACGCAGACTGATGGTGTCGTGATGACGCCTGTGGTTGGAATGGGTGACCAGGAGCGAACAGACAAAGTGTCGGTTTCGTGGGATCGCCTGTCGATGACTGTCGCATCCATGGTTGCCTGGAATATGCAGGTCGAGATGGCGGATGAAAACCCAGCGGCTGAAATGTCATTGGCTATCGACGCGATTGAGGCTGCGCCGACCGAGATCGTCTCTGAAATTTCTACNCCGGAACCCATTGAAGTTCTTGATGGGGAGCTGGACCAGTACTCGCAGGCCGAGTTGGAATCTCCACTTGCGATTGCATTGTCGCAGGCTCTGACAGACGGCAAAATGACCATCGAAGGGCAGGGTAGTTCCAAAACCGATGCCGACTTGGGCGTGGATCTGTCTTCTGGTTCGTCCGGTTCCGTGGCGGACGATCTAAACATTTCAATGGCCCTCGAAAATGGTGACCTTGATTCCACTACCGTTATGGCTCAACAGCTGGAGGAACCTTCCGCTGTGAAGGAGATGGTAAGCCAGTCCCTCATCGGTGACACCGCTGATGTATCCAAAGCGATGGGTTCGGATGCAGGCATACAGAGTGCCGCGACTGAACCGGTATCAAGCGACGCGGGTGCGATTCAAGCGATGAATCAAAGTGCGATGGCGGGTGCCGCTGATCAAGCAAACAATCTTGAAAAGGCCACATCATCTCTTTCTGTGGAGCAGGGCATCCAAACACTGGCTGTTTCGGATGAGGATTCGTCTGTCATGACGGAAACCAAGCCGATGGAGTCGGCAAAAACAACTGTAGTTGAACCCAAGAAGGTAGACACTGGTTTGGAGCGGTTGGCTGGAATTAGGGAAGCGATTGCCGAGCTGGATGCCCATGTTGTGCGAAGTTCCCAAACCAAGCCAAGTGCCGATCCAACGGCAGAACTGAAGGGCCGTTTGGCTGAAATCGAAATGACCTTTCGGGCTTCAAGAGAAGTGATGCACAATACGAACACCTCGGCAATGAAAACCGCGCCGGTACAAGTGGCGCAGGACAATATTATTAAGGCAGAAAAGCCGGTCAATGTGTCCAGCGATGATGGTGCTGATCTGGCTGCAGAGGATGGTGATAGCCCGGTTTTGAAACGTTCAGCGGATTCAGGTCGAGCAACTGCGAAGCCTGAAATGGCCTCGGGGATCCATCGCCCTGGTCGAGTCGGGCAGGGGGCTGGAACAGGATCGGAGACGACTGGACAGATGACCTTTTCTGAGTCGGCTGCATCCATTACAGGCAGCGAGAATTCGGAAATCTCTGCAGACGTAGACCGAAAGATAGAATTTGCTGAGTTTGATGCTGCAAATATCGATGCAGGTGAAGTCCCAGAGTTGCCTGTCGCCGATATGAGTCAGCTCGATATTGATATTGAGGACCCAGCGGGTCATGTTCGATTGGCCATGACCAAAGAGGCTGAAGAAGTGGTTGTTCGTCTCCAGACACCTGAAGAGGTTGTTGAAGAATACCGAGAGATGGAAGAAGAGATGGGCAAACAGATAGCGAAACGCGGATTGGATCTGACTGATTTCAGTGCAGATGCACACACGGGTGACGCTGAAGATGAGGCTGCAGGTTTGCAGGCTGAAAATGAATCGAACCAGAAGGCGCAGACCGGGGTTGAAGCAGGTGAAACAACACTTGAAGAAACTGGTGATAGTGCAAGGCTGGTGAATCGCATCGTGTGATTTCACACGGAGGTCGTTTGTTTACGTTCGGGTTTCCTGCGACTGGCTCACCCTGTGGCTTTAGACATGTTCTGGAGCTACAGGGTTTGTGCGTTAAATGTGTGAATAAATAAAAAATAAAAAAAATAACACTGAGGGTTAAAACTGGTCCTCAAATCATCCGAAGAGTCATACCCAGGGAAAGTTTCCTACCCAAGGAGTGACCAAGATGATTGGCGGAATCGAAAACGTCAGTAGTTACGAGGCGCAGCAAGCGGCGTCAGGTGTCCCAGATGCCTCAAGCGAACTTGGCCAAGATGCTTTTCTGAAGCTCTTGGTTGCTCAAATGAAGCATCAAGATCCCTTGAATCCGCAAGCGAATGAAGAATTCATCGCGCAGTTGGCGCAGTTCACTTCGCTTGAGCAGTTGATGGGAGTGAATAGTTCGCTGAATGATCTGTATGCAGCAACGACATCGATGAACAATGCATCGATGACGCAGCTGCTGGGTCGGGATGTAACGGCGTTTTCCGATGTGGTTCCTTACGATGGTGAGGGCGCTCAAGAAATCTATTGGAATGCTCCAGCGGAGTGTGACCGGATGAGTGTCACAATCACCGATGCAGATGGCAAAATGGTGGCTCGCCAAGAGTTTGACCACATGAATTCAGGCGAAGGATCGTGGACCTGGGATGGCACCGATGTTCATGGCGTGCAGGTTCCGGAAGGGCAGTACAATGTGACGATCACTGCCTTTGATTCAAATGGACAGCCGCTCGAAGTGCGCAGTTTGATCAAGGGCATGGTGAACGAGATGTCTTACAAGACCGGTAGTCCTGTACCGTACGTGGACGGTGTCGAAATCACGATTGGAGAGATTCTCCGAGTCGAGGTTGTCGAAGATGAAGGTGGCACCAGCTCATGAGCATCGTGCGTGTAGGGCTTGGAGCGTACCAGCCGACCCAATCGGGGACGGGGAATGCGCTCGGTGAACTCGACAGTCGCTTTTCCGCGACACTCGATGGCGTTTTGGCTCAGCACGAGCAGCGCGATCAGTGGGATGTTGAAAAGACTGGAGAGTTGCGGTGGTCTCGACACGCTGTTGCTCGACTTGAGAGTAGAGGCATCAATCTTGATGAAACCGCAACTGCAGAGATTGCGGAAGCGGTGGACCTGCTCGATGGGAAAGGGGCCAAGGAAAGCCTGGTTCTTTACGACGACCATGCATTTATCGTCGGCGTCAAACGCCGCACAGTGATCACGGCAATGACCCGTGACGAGGCAGTAGGAAGCATTTTTACAAATATAGATTCAACAATTGTTGTGCGGTAACGCACATGTCGAAAACGGAGAGTGGGCGACTCTCCAACGGCCGGACCAAGGGTGAATTCCTGCGGAGGCTGAATGCGAGCTTGACTAAGTTCGTTCGCCTAAGCGCTCGTTTCGAGTGCAAATTCAACCCCCTAAGGAGTCAATATGTCCTTGTTCAGTACACTTAGCACCGCATCATCTGGTCTTGGAATGGCCGGAACCAAGCTTTCGGTCATTGGTGACAACATCGCGAACATCAACACCATCGGTTTCAAGGGCGCTCGCGCTCAGTTTGCCGACTTGGTAGCGAGAGATTCGATGGGTCTTTCCGGGCCTTCACAAATCGGTACTGGTGGTGCAACGGATACAGTTTCAATCCTATTCGGCCAGGGTTCGATTACGGAGTCCGGAAACGCGCTAGACCTTGCGATATCGGGTAACGGTTTCTTCCAATTGAGAGATGAAACTGTCGCGGCGAAAAACTACACACGTGATGGCCAATTCTTTATGGACGAAGCCGGGTTTATTGTGAATGCTGGTGGATTCCGCCTGCAAGGCTTCAACGCGGAAGACAATCAGCTATCTACGATTGTAAGTGACCTTAGGGTGGACCGTGGTGCTTTGACACAGCAGGAAACTACGGAATTGACGCTGACATCGGTACTCTCCACAGAGTCTGACTTTTCTACGACACCGATTGATAGTGGTAGTTTCACCTTAGATGGAAATACCGATAGTGTTGACGATGTCGCCGCGTCTGCCGACTTTGCAACATCCATCACCATTTATGACTCGCTTGGTGGGCCGCACAACTGTACGATTGCTTTTGAGCGCGAATCGGCAGGTGACTGGGGCTGGTACGCTGTGGTTGACGGTGGAGAAATGGGTGAAACAGAAGGGATGGCCTTCCTGATGTCGAAGGGTAAACTGACCTTCGATGCGGATGGAACGATGACTTCTTTCACGCAGGTTGACACTTCATCGACCACGCCTTGGAACTTCACGGGTGCTGATGACCAGTCGATTGAGTTTGACTTCGGCCTGGATTCAGCGGGCGTGGACACAGATGGTGATGTCAGAGCGATTTCTGGCCCATCAGCGGTGTCCGGCGTTGTTCAAGACGGCTTTGGTTCAGGTGACCTTATTCAGATGAACGTTGATGATTCTGGAAACATTCGAGGCACCTACACCAATGGTGAGGACATTCTGTTGGGTCAAGTCGCTCTGGCTGAGTTCCCATCGTATACCGGGCTTCGTCGAGCAGGTCAGAACCTCTTTGAAGCCACCAACCTTGCGGGTGAGCCTGCGGTTGGAACGCCAGGGACAGGTACTCGAGGTTCCTTGATTTCGTTCGCTCTTGAACAAAGTAATGTCGATCTTGAAGATCAGTTTGTCGACATGATTCAAGCGCAACGCACCTATCAAGCGAATGCTCGAGTCATCACGACCACAGATGGAACACTACAAGAGCTGGTACAGCTTCTGTAAATCCAGTGTACGTATGAATCGAAGAAAGGGGGCTGCATGGCCCCCTTTTCTAATTGTATTGGTTGAATGCCTTTTTCTACCGATCTACCTTTGTGTGGCACGAATAAGCGATTCCTTCGTAGGGGTATTTCTGGTATTCTGACTCCTGACGCTCTTGTTCCGCACCGTGCGGTAACGAACAAGTTTTGTCTTCACGGATCCGATTCTTTTCGGTCCTTTTTTTTGACCCTTGAGTTTTTTGTTGTCCACCCCTTAAGTTTTTTGTGTAAACAACCGACGTAGAACACTGAGGCACCGCGCATGGATTTAGCTACAATCATAGGAATGTTGGTCGTAGTTGCATTGATTCTGATGGGAATCATGCTGGGTTCTCCGTTGATCATCTTCTTCGATCCGACATCAGTATTGATTGTTGGAATCGGCTCGATTTTCATTTTGGGCGTGGCTTATCCATTCGCTGAAGTGAAGAAATCGCTGAGCATTTTGAAAAAGGCTTTCACGCAGACTCCCAAAAAATCAGATGAACTGTTGACCTTGATGCGTCAAATGTCGACCCGAGCCCGCCGTGAAGGTGTGTTGGCTTTGGAAGACGTCGCCCGTACTCAAGACGACGAGTTTCTGAAGCGCGGTATCCAGATGGTGGTGGACGGGCATGACCCAGAAGCCATTGAAGATGTGTTGTACAGCGAACTGGATAAAATTGGGGAACGACACAAGAGGGGAGCCGCGATCTTTGAGTACTTGGGGCAAGCGTCTCCAGCTCTTGGAATGATTGGTACCCTGATTGGTCTCGTGCAGATGCTCCAAAATATGGAAGATCCCGCCGCCATCGGTCCCGCGATGGCCGTTGCGTTGCTGACAACGTTCTACGGCTCCGTGATTGCAAACGTGTTTGCAATGCCAGTGGCGGAGAAGCTCAAGGTGCGCAGCTCTGAAGAGTTGGCGGAGAAGGCATTGATTGCACAGGGTCTGTTATCGATTCTGAGCGGTGAGAGTCCACGTTTCTTGATCGACCGTTTGAACGTTCAGTTGCCGCCGGCGGAGAGGTTCCAGGAGGCCGGCTAAATTGGGCAAGCGCAGAGACAAGAAAAAAGAAGAAAAGTCTGGAGGCGCACCCGAATGGATGGTGACCTACTCCGACATGGTGACCTTGCTTCTCACGTTCTTCGTTATGTTGTTGGCCATGGCCAGCTTCGAAAGTCCGGGGCGTGTAGATAAGGTGATCGAATCGTTACGGCGTGCATTCGGTGTGGGTGGATATTCACCCGCTCCCGAGAAAGCGAAGCAAAATCCGGCAGCAAATACAAGCGAGTCGAAAACGACAAAAGACCAAATAAAACCGATAGTTATGGAGCTTCGGGAGATTCTTTCTAAAAAGATTTCTGACGACTTAGTCAAGATGACCAAGACGCGGACCGAAGTAAGGATCATGCTTGATGAAAGAATCCTATTTAAACCCGGTGCAACCGAGCTCCATCCGTCTTCGTACGGATTGATCGCTGATGTAGCCAAAGCCATAGGTACGAAAAAGGTCAACTTGTTTGTTGAAGGTCATACGGATGGTACGGGAGATGCTACTCGGAACTGGGAGATATCAGCACTAAGGGCTGTGAGTGTGGTTGAAGCACTCGAAGACCGTGGAGTGCCAGGTAAGGTCATGCAGGTGCGTGGAATGGGTGAGTATAAGCCAGCAGATATTGTAGACGGTGATTCGTCTTGGAACCGTAGAGTTGAATTGGTTGTACAGTCTGACAACCCGAGTGGTTACGGAGTAGTACAGAGTCTTGGCCCACAGGTCGGGAGGTAGAGATGGCTGAAGGTGACGAGCCCAATGAGGGCGGAGATGAAATACAGGTTGGAAAACGGAGTAAACTGCCGATGATCCTGCTCGCCTTAGGCTTTTTTGTTGTTGGTGCCGGTGGTGGTGCTGCGATTTACAAGGCGCTTGATCCGGCGGACCCTGCTGCGGATGACCCCGCTTCTGCATCTAGTGATGAAGACGAAAAATCCAGTCAAGATGCAGTGCCGGATACGGAAATGTCCGTATTGGGAGATTTCTCTGTAAACCTGCGTGATGCATCGGGTCGTGTTTTACAATTGAAGATTGAAATTGAGACGGACACCGAACATGCTGCGACGGTGGACAAGAAAATGGCATCTTTACGTGATTCCGTCATCTTGTTGGCGAGCGACTATAGCTACCAAGAGCTTGAGGGTGTCGATGGCAAGATGCGATTGAAGGATGACATCAACGCTCGACTTAATGCGCTCTTGGAGCCCGTTCGGGTTCGTCGTGTTTACTTTACGGAGTTCGTGATCCAGTGAAGGAAGAAGAAAACGAACAAGCTTCAGCTTCGTTGTTGACTCAGCGGAGTAAAGAAGCAGAATTTGCGATGCCAGCGGTGGAGGACTTCTTCCGTTTGGTCGCTCATCGGGTGCGCGCCCGCTTGGTAAACCGTTCTTCGGTGGACATTCCTGTGCGTGTTGCCGGGGTGGAAGTGAAGCCGTTGTCCATGGTTTTGGATGACAATGAATATCGGGAAGGTTCGATTTACAGCGTCCTCCGGTTCAACCCATTGGGTCTTCCTGGAATGATTGTTCTCCAAGGTACCTTGTTGGGGCGCATTGTTGGAACGATGCTGGGCGAGGATCCGGACGAAGAGACGCGGATGGGGGGTGTCAAGGCGTTGACACCCGTTGAGCAGAAGATTGCCCATCGGGTGTGTGGAGACCTTGTATCCGAAATGCACGATTGTTGGCCTTTGACTCCAGTGCCGCGGATGGAAACAGACTCTCCCGCATCCAGTCCACGGTCAATCACCAGTAATGTACGCAATACAGAAGTTTTTGCGGCCACGCTTGATTTCGGTCCTCCCACGAACCCGTACGGGTTGCTGTGTTGTGCGGTTCCTGTACATGCGTTTAGGGCGCTTGCTGGACCGATGGTGATTGAAAAGGAACGCGACCCGCCAAGCGTTGACTTGACGCCATTGATGCCAGTTGAAGTTGAAATGGTGGCTCAAATGGCAAAACTTGAACTGACGGTTTCTGCTTTGCGAGCATTGGCGGTTGGAGACACCTTGGATGTGGGTAGTCTTCGGTCTGTTCTGATTAAAGTAAATGGCAAGACTTTGTTCGAGGGTAGGCCAGGTGAGGTGGATGGCCACCGGTCGGTACAGATTCAACGACGTTTATAAAAAAGTTTTCGTCTAAAAAGCGAAGTTGGCAGGCCTATTCCTGACATACTTCGTTTTTTTTTGTACATGCCGGCTAAAGGTTCTTACAGACTGTCCGAAGGGGTGACAACAGCAACCCCCTACGAGGTGTCCCATGACGGATACACAGAACCAAAACGAGGCATCTTTCCTCGGCGATATTCCAGTCGAAGTCGTCGTTGAACTGGGCCGTACCCGATTGGTGCTGCGTGACTTGGCGAACTTAGACACAGATGATGTTGTCGAGCTCGACCAGCCCATGGACAAGCCGCTTGATGTGGTAGTGGGGGGCAAGTTGATTGCACGCGGCGAATTGGTGATGGTGGCTGAACGTATGGCCTTGCGCATCACTGAGATTGTCGCTTCTTCAGGGAAGTCTACATAATGATCAAGAGCGCCCATGTGGTCGCGCTCCTCCTCATCGCTCTCAATCAGCCCGCCTTCGGTGATACTCTCGTCGTTGCGGAAGAGGATGGAACTGCGACTGCTCCACAAGAGGTGGAGCCTGTCTTCGGACCCGTAACTTCAACGGAAGCCGCTTTGGTGTCAGAACCAGTAGGGTCCGATGGCATTAATGAGACGGACGAGTTTCAACGTTTGTTCGGCGCCCAACAGGGCGGCTTACCGCAGAATGACAAGAAGATTGTCGATGAGGCAAAGACGGCAGCATGGCCATGGTGGAGCTGGCCGCTGGGCCTGTTCGCCATCGGTGTTCTGCTGATCATCCGTGGTCGTGTCACGAAGGCTTCTGTACAAAAACAAGCCATGACCGTAGTGGCCCGTCAGGACATGGGGAAAGAAGGAACACTTGCGCTTATCGAGCTTGCCGACGGAGATAGCCGCACTCGTCGTCTTTTGGTTGGACTCGGAGGCGGAGCGCCCAGGTTGGTTGCGGATGTCAGCGCCTGGGAAGTGGCTGTGGCGGCTCCATCAAACATTGCAAATGACGCGGTAGCGATGGTTGGACCTGACCCGGATGAATCAACGATGGGTGAACCACAAGATGCTTCCAAGAAGATTGCTTTGGTTCCAAAATCCTTCGCAACGCATATGAGTCAGGCAAATGGTCGCTACACATCGGACGCGGTCCAGACCCCTAAAGAGGCCCCCGCCAGTCCAAGTCGCCTAGACCTTATTGAAGAAGTTTTGGCCGTACGCGAACAAGTAAGGAACGAGTCGGTCGCCAAGACCAACAAAGGTCGTTCGCGGAAACCTGCGTACTCAAGTCGGGAGATTGTGGCATGAACAAGATTCGTTTCATCATCATGTTGGCTGCTTTCTTCTTGCCATCGATTGCTGCTGCTCAGGAAGTTGTCAGTGCAGGACCCGCGACGGACCCTATGGCAGAAGGTGTGACTCAAATGGCGGAAGAAGTGCGCGATATGCCAGTCGCTTCCACCGTTCGCATGATCATGATTCTCACAGCGCTCACATTTGTGCCTGCAGTGCTGTTGGTCATGACTCCATTTACTCGATTCATCATTGTGTTCTCGATGCTGCGTCAAGCGCTTGGGCTACAGCAGGCTCCGCCGAACCAAGTCTTGATTGGGTTGGCACTGTTTATGGCAGCATTGGTCATGAGACCTACGCTTGAAGAGGTCAATACAACCGCGATTCAGCCATATATGGCGGGCGAGATGGAAACCTCGGATGCCATCGAGATTGGAATGAAGCCCATGCGACGTTTCATGTTGTCGAACACCCGAAGAGACGACATTTCCGCTGTGATGAATATGGGCCGTATAGCGCCACCAGAAACCCTGGATGACATTCCCTCATCAGCGGTTGTCAGTGCGTTTATTCTATCTGAGTTGAAGACGGCCTTTGTGATTGCTGTAAAGGTCTACTTACCATTTTTGGTCATCGATATCGTCATCGCCAACGTGCTGTTGAGCATGGGAATGATGGTGTTGCCGCCGGTCATTATTTCGCTGCCATTCAAGCTCATGCTCTTTGTGCTGATGGATGGCTGGAATCTACTTGTTCGCTCAATGGCGGCAGGCTTTGGAGGTGTCTAGTGAGTATTGAGGAAGCCATTTTATGGGGCCAGCAGTCCATTTACGCGATCATGTTGATTTGTGGTCCACCACTGATGGCAGCACTTGTGGTCGGTTTATTCATCTCGATTCTACAAGCGGTCACGCAAGTCAATGAAATGACGCTTGTGTTTGTTCCAAAAATCACANCAGTGTTCCTGACACTCTTGTTGATGGGATCGTGGATGTTGGACCAAGCGGTAATGTTTGGTACACAAANCTTTCAGTCTGCTTCACAGGTGCAGAATTAATCATGTCGACGGCCCTGTTGGTTACCATGGGCTTGGTCGCCGCTCGAATCGGCGGTGTTTTCATGCTCATGCCGGCGTTTGGCGCCCGGGGCGTACCAAAGATGGTACGGATTCTCGCGATTGTTGGTTTGACCGCCTTGGTGGCGCCAATGGTACCTCAGGCTGAAATTACGCCAACTGCAGGTCTACTGTTGTTTGGTATTGCTACCGAAGTGCTCACGGGCATCATCATTGGTGGTGTTGTCTCTTTCCTGTTTGGCTCATTGTCGTTGGCAAATGAAATCATGAGCAACCAGATTGGTCATGGTGCAGCGCAGCTGTTTGACCCCATGCTGAAGGTGTCTCATGGTCCAATTGCTGCACTGGGCAGCTTGCTTGCAGCAGCCATTTTTATTGGCATGAACCTTCATCTTGTCTTGCTTATTAATGTGACTGATTCATTCTTTTCGGTTCCCCCTGGTTCAGTTGTAAACCCAATACCAGGTGGGCAATTTTGGATTCACACTGTTGCTGAAATGCTTGAGGCTGGACTGCGGATGGCAGGACCCGTCTTGGCGTTGATTTTTATGATCCATATGTTTGTTGCGGTGTTGACTAAGTTGGCGCCTCAAATGAATATTTTCTTCTCTCTTGGAATGATCATGACCATGGTGGCGGGTATTGCCATGCTGCATGTCATCCTGCCTCACCAGTTTGAATCGCATATGGCGATTGTGAGCCACGCTGTCGAACAAGTTCCAGCCATTTTGAATGAAATGGACTTGAGGAGATAGTTGAGAGATGGCTGAAGACAACGGACAAGAAAAATCATTTGAACCCACCGAGAGGCGGAGACAGCAGTTCCGTGAACGGGGAGAGGTTCCACGTTCCAAGGAAGTGACCGGTGTGGTTGGTCTGGCTGTTGCAGTGATGACCTTGACGGCTTTTCTTCAAAGAATGGCCATCGGAATCAAGGATGTATTTGCGTATTCTTATGCCTCGATTCCAACCGGTGATATTTCGATACCCATCGTGATGACCCTATGTGAACAGGTGGTCTTTAGCTTGGTGACCATTTTGGCTGGGCCGCTCATTATCCTGTGGGTGGGTGCCGCACTTGTTGGCGGGATTCAAGGGCGAGGGGCCATCGCCAAAGAACCCATCAAGTTTGAGTTGGACAAACTCAACCCGTTCCCAGGTTTTAAGAAGATTTTCATGTCGTCCACTCCATTGGTGGAGTTGGCAAAAGGCATACTCAAAATCGGTTTGATTGGATGGGTCATATGGTCTGCCCTTGAGAAAGAGATCGGTATTCTCCCAGAAATGACCTACATGAGTGTCCCGGGAATGCTGGAGATTCATTATCAAATGGCCATGCTTGTGGTCATGAGGGCGCTTCCAATCGGCTTGGTGATTGCGGTTCTTGACTATGCCCATCAGTGGTATCAGCTGCACGAAAAGATGATGATGACCCGTGAAGAGATGAAGGAAGAGAACAAGGACATGGAGGGTGATCCTCATGTTCGTGCTGCTCGGAAACAGCGACAACGGGAGATCGCCAGTNTTAAATCGATCGGTGANGTTCGTCGGGCCAATGTTGTAGTGACAAACCCAACTCACTACGCGGTCGCAATTCGCTACAACCCAGATGAGGCTCCAGCACCCATTGTGTTGTGTAAGGGTGTCGATCACCTGGCCATGAAGATTAAGGCGGAAGCGCGGAAGCACGATGTTCCCACAATCGAAAACCGCCCTTTGGCGCGAGCGCTATATGCAACGGCGGTTGTGGGCCAAATGATACCCGAAGATCTGTACGCTGCGGTCGCACAGTTGATAGCCGTGATTATGCGCAGAAGAGCCAAATCACAACGACCAGGCGCACGACTCTAAATCGTTGATAAAAACGCTTGGCGTTAGCTGATTTCGTGCGTAGATTAGTCACCTGAAACGGTGAGGTCATTTATGTCGCAAAACACAATGTTCAATACCAAAGCATTTCTGCTGATGTCGTTGACGTTGTTGGGTTGTACAGAACAGAAGGTTGGGGTGTACAACACACCACCGGGTGTCATGATTTCTATACCAGGAGATGG
>PALY01000031.1 GCA_002707085.1 Deltaproteobacteria bacterium | reverse complement strand
ATGGCTCGCAATCGCACTGATGGCTTTGGGTTGCAACTCAACGTTCGATAATCACAAGTCCGGTGACGACCCGGCATTTGATGGAGATGCAGATGCAGACGCCGATGCAGACGCCGATGCAGACGCCGATGCAGACACAGATGCTGACGCCGACGCTGACGCCGACGCTGACGCAGATGCAGACACAGACGCAGATGCAGACGCAGATGCAGACGCCGACGCAGACGCCGATGCAGACGCAGATGCAGACGCCGATGCAGACGCCGATGCAGACCCATCTGAAATCGATGACGACCGAGACGGATATTCAGAATCAGACGGTGACTGTGACGATGAAGACCCGACAGTTCACCCCGGTGCAGTCGAAGACCCTTGGAATGGCATCGACGATGATTGCGATGGCGAAACCGATGAACGATTCGACACAGAAGTCGTCGATGATCTAGGCGATGTCGGCTACCGCATTGGAATGGGTGTCGACATCGACTCAAAAGTCCATTTTGCCTACACCAATACCGACACCACACGTATTCGGTACATCCAACAAACAGATGGAGGGTGGTCAGCGCCCGAGTCGATTACCGAATCGGGGAGAGGGCAAGATCTGGCAGCAGACATGGATGCCTATGGACGCTTCCATCTTGTTTACACCCGCGACGAAGGATCAGCAGGAGAAACCGTTCTTCACCGACGCAGAGATGCCGACGGTAGCTGGACGAGCGAAGAGATCGTGACCGGCGCAGAGACTGCCGGCTACGAATACCTGAACGTGGAAACCGACAGCTCCGGAATCGCACACTATGCGTTCTTAGATCCTGTCGAACAAGCCCCCGTCTTTGCTGAAACCAGTAGCTTCGGTAGCATCACAACCTCTACCGTCGACTCATCAGGCTTCGGTGCCATCGGCTTCTTTGTCGATCTGGCCATCGGAACCGATGACACAAAGCACCTCGCATGGATGGATAGTTACGGTACCTCCGGATCAATCAGCCAGACAACGTATTCCGCCTTTGAGTCCATCGGTCCCGAATGGGCGCTTATCGGCTCCCTCGATGTCTCCATCGATGTCCGACCCGACGGTACACCGTGTATCGCTATTGCTGGCTACAGCGATCAATCAATCTGGTACACGTGCCGTGAATCCACACCCTACTGGATGAGTTCCGTCGAAGAAGTCATAGATGATGGCTACAATCGATTTGTCGCACTCGACCACCTTAGTGATGGCACACCATATATCGCCTCATTCGAAGTGGTCAGCGGAGCGCTTCAAATCTCGACACTCCGAGATGCAGAATGGGTCACGGAGAACATTGACACACTCGACACCACTGGATGGGATCCTCAAATCCAAGTCGATGACCTAGACCAAGTCCATATTGGATACTACTCCATTAGCGATGGAGCCCTGAAGTACGCCGTAGGCCGTTAATGGTGGCGACATGGCCAATGGAATAGGGGCTTTCTATGAGTACAGATGATCTCACGCGCAGACTGGAAGACCTTGAAGTCCGATACGCTTTTCAGGAAGAGTTGATTCAACAACTCGATCAAGTCATCCAACAACAAGCACATCTCATAGAGCGCCTACACCACGATGTGCGTTCTATCCGCGAACAGATGGAGAACGATATGGGTTCAGAAGCGCCAGCCGATGAACAGGTGCCGCCGCACTACTAAGCGCCCATGCCCGTGACCAACAGATATAAACCCAACCCCAAGGGGTAAATCAGTCCACTATTCGACATGTTGGAAGCAGCAAGGTTGTCCAATAGCTCTTGAGTACCAGCCATTGGGTCGGAGTCACTTCGCACCCTCTTGGCCGAGTAAGCCTCAAAGAACGTCACAGCCTCAGGAAGGCTGGTCACAAAGCCAAGAATCCATCCCGTCAACATTGGGGAGATGCCCATCGACACCACCACTTCACGGGTAGATTCGCCCAAGAACACTCCAGCAGTGGCAATCAAACCAAGAGAAGCGACGCACATCAACACCCCAGCCAAAGGACTGCCATGGTCTACGCTTGATTCAGTCTCCTCTTCAATTTCACCACCACTGCGGTCCAACAGGATGTAGGCGGCAAAGGTACAAGGAAGAAGAGGCACAACCGCCCAGTGCGTATCCATGCCCAAGTTCATCAGCACCAACGGCGCCAGTATCCCCACCATCGCAAAACAGATTTCGCGTGCGAATCTGCGATGGAACAGTTCTCTTCCTCGGCGATACAATGCCATTGCTGATGCGGCAAGCCCTGCATTGAGAAGGTTGCTGGATACGATATTCCACAGCCCAGCCATCCAGACACCCGATAGTCCTGCCGCCACCAAGGTGACCAACTCTGGAACACTGGTGGCATACCCAGTCGCTTTCCCTCGAGCCTTTGCGCTCCACCCCATGGCCAACGATACGCGGTCAATTCCAGGAACCAAGCCGTACTTCACCAGTCCAATGATGGATACGGCAGACACGATCATCACGACGATAGGCATGGGCCACTCTCTATCGTGCTGACACAGCCTGGCATCAATCAAACTTCGGAGTTTTCCGGTTCGCCTTCTTTGAAGCCTTGGATTTCTTTTCTTTGATCCTTCTTTCCACACTCCCACGGGTGGGACGCGTAGGTCGACGCCGTTTGGGCACAAACTGGGCTTTCTCCAACTTTTTTGCCATACGCTCAAAAGCAACTTCAAGGTTTTGCTTTTGTTCCCGGCGCTCTGTGGCTGTAACCATCTCGCCTGAGGCCCTGTGAACCAGACGTACACCTGTGAAGCGCTTGTTTCTGTGCTGACCACCCGGACCACTGCCCCGAATAAACTCACAATCACATGCAATAGCCAAGGACTCACGGTCGGTCGGATATTTGGGCATAGACTCAGCTCCCGGTGCGGCGAATCGCCATGAGGGTCAACCCGTGGGCAGGAGCGCCGTGTGGCGCGCCATACTTCGCTCCCGAATCAATCAATGAAGCCACATCTTCCACCGTCGCCTCACCCAGACCCACCCATACAATGGCCCCGACAATTTTCCGGACCATTCTGCGCAAGAAGCCGTCCCCTTCTACATCGATAATATATCCGGTCGGCACAGCGGTGATCTCCACCCGAGCAAGGGTCTTCATCGTATCGGGAGCCGAACACCGCCACCGAAAAGCGGAGAAATCGTGTTCGCCTTCAAACCGGGCCGCCAAACTTTTCATTGCTTGCACATCCAACGGCTTTTCGACACCCCAAGCCCTTGGGTCTTCTTCACCATCTGAACGAATCATGTAGCGATACCACTTCCCAGAACTAATGTTGCGCGCATGAACGTGGATATCCACGGCGGTGGCAGAAACCGAGGTAATCCCGTCTTCCAACGTCTTCTGAAACTGAGCCTCAAAACGTACAGGATCGAATGGCTCCAAAAACCAACAGGTGGCAAAATTTTCTTCCGCAGAAACCCCTGTGTCCGTGCGAGCCGTGAACTGTAATGCTCGGGGTCGCTGCCCTGCAGCTGCTTCTAAACGCTCGTACAAAGACGCACCCACCGTTGGCCGGTCTCGCTGCGGAGACACACCAAAAAACCGTTGCCCATCGTAAGCAAAGCGAATGAGATACTGGTGTCGTCCGGGTCGTACCATTTATCGATCCTGCCACAGACCAATGGAATGCGCATGGGCGTTGTCAACGATACCCAAAAATGGATCGAACGAATCGTTATCGGGCTCGATCTGTGCCCCTTTGCGCGGCTCCCCTTTGAGCAAGACCATATCCGCCTTGTAGAAAGCCGCGGAGACTCTGTATCCGCCATACTGGCAGAACTTCTTCATGAAATCGATCTACTGGATGCGGACACCCCAGAAGCAGACACCACATTATTGATTGTTCCGAACCTCCTTCGTACCTTCGATGACTTCTTAGACGCAGTCGGCGCAGCAGAGGCTCTACTGACCGAAATGGGACACGACGGGCGATATCAACTTGCCCACTTTCACCCGGACTACGTTTTTGCCGATTCAGATGCGGATGACCCGGCCAACCATACCAACCGAAGCCCCCACCCGACGATTCACATATTGCCGTGGAAACAAGTTCGAAACGCCATGCAAACACACCCCAACGTGAGCCGAATTCCAGCACGAAACATGGCCTTACTTAGGGGCATTGGCGCAGAAAACCTACCATCATTGCACGGACCCAAACCCCGAGATCTTCGCGCCGAGCTGTCTCCTTTCAAATGCTGGGACCACCACACACAAGAGATATTTGAAAGAGAAGGCGAGGCGCTTGAAGACTGTATTTTACAAAACCGCGAAGAAGTCATTTCCTTCGCGGAGTTTATCGAAGCCAACAACATAAAAAGCTACCTTGAGGTTGGGGTGTGGACAGGCCGGTTGGTCACAGCACTCCATTCGGTTTTTGACTTTGAACGGGTAGCTGCAGCGGACCAGGGGTGGGCTGAAACCAAAGGGTTCAACATCCATTTACCCAAAGAGACTTCCGTGTTCAGAGGGAACTCTGATTCAGCAGAATACAAGTCATGGCGAAAAGCCTTGGGTCACATCGACCTGGTGTTGATTGATGCCAATCATAGCTATGCTGCCGTCAAACAAGACTTCGAAATCAATCGTCAGTATCCACATCGTTTTCTTGCTTTCCATGACATCACTGGAGCAAACAGATGGACCACTGGAGTCCGACGATTTTGGGAGGAGTTAAACGAAGGTTTCAAGCTTGAAATCCTGCGTCCACACGCAGAACTAGAACTAGATCACTCAATTATGGGCATCGGAATCTGGTCCGAAGTGCTACCTTGATCATGCAGGGGGCCAAGTGCAGATAACGTTGATCGATCCTTTGATGGACTACAGAGCGCACTGTGTGTCGGAAACGCTCGGGCTTATGTACATCGCCGCTGTGCTGCGGGAAGCCGGACACGGCGTGCGGATTGTGGCCACAGGCCTTCGTGAAGACAACAACCTTCAACCATCCGACATTATGGATGCAGACCTGGTCGGCATCACATCCACATCAGCCCTTTTCCCAAAAGCACAATCTGTACTGAGTACGATTCGCAGTTGGAGGCCCGAACTTCCCGTTATGCTCGGCGGCGCCCATGCAACCATATGCACAGAACATGGACTTCGTTCGGGCTTTGATTGGGCCGTGATTGGAGAGGCAGAAAAGACGATTGTCGAATTCGCTGCGAACTTGGAACGTGGGTGTCCGAAGGAAACCCGCGGTATTGCATTCATCGATGACACCGATTCAGTCCACAAAACACCAGCGCAAGACCTCATCGAAGATCTGGATACACTCCCATTCCCTGCACGCGACTTGTACGACTACGACGCTTTCCGCGCCCATGGCGGATGGGAATTTGGAATGTTGTCGAGCAGAGGGTGTCCGTTCAAATGCACGTTCTGCCAGCCCACATTGAACATGATTTTCGGCCACATGCGGAAACGAGGACCAGAAGATGTAGCCGCAGAAATGGCTGAACTGCAAGAGCATTACAATCCACCGATCCTGTATTTCAAAGATGACACCCTTTCCGCCAATGGACTGAAGTGGTTCGATCGATTCAAGACTGCGCTCTCCGAACGCAAGGTCAACCTTCAATGGAAGTGCAACACAAGAGTCGACAAGGTGGGACCCCGCATTCTTGACGCCATGCAGGAAGCTGGATGCGTCGAGGTGGTTTTTGGAGTCGAAAGCGGCAGCCAACGCATTCTCGATTTCTACAAAAAAGGAATCGAGGTCGAGGACACCATCAAAGCCTTTGATCTGTGTAGAGAGCGGGGAATTCGTGCGGGCGCAAACGTGATCCTGGGCGCCCCCATGGAAACCTCTGAAGAGATGGAGCAAACCTACCAACTCATGGAACGCATTCAACCCGACCACTTCTGGGTCTTCTTTGCCACGGCTCTACCTGGAAAGGAGCTCACAAAGTACGTGGTGGAACACAACTTGTTGAAACGCAATCTTGGATATCACTACTACGACACTGCGATGAACGGCGTCTACGGTTCTGCAAATATCGAACTGGAAAGCATCACCTATGAACAAATGGTGGCAATGCGGAACCGTATCCTGGGTCTCCAGAGTGGCTCCAATCAAGAAGAAACGGCACTTCGGCACGGGATTTCACAACACGCACCACACCGTTCTGTGCGTCGCTAAAAACGCTTATTGAGCGGCATCTTCCTCAACGATTGAATCCAGCATCGATTCCAAATCTTCAGGATGAACCACAACCGTGGGTTCGGGTATCCCATAATTGATTTCGGGATTTCTCAGACTCTGACGAGAATCAACCACCAGAACACGCTCCAACGGGGATCCGTCCGCAACCAGTTGACTCCAAGCCTCACTCACAGAAGCATGAGGTGATGGACGCTCGTTTACCAAAGTCCAAACCAAGGTGATTCGCCCACCCCATTGTTGACGCAACGCTTCCAAAGCCTCAAAAGCACACTCCAACCAAGCCGGCGTTACGATGGCCACCGCATCGGCTTGCAGGATCCGAGCATCCTTTCTCACACGTCGGTATACGGTGGGTCCAATTGTATGGGTGATGCCCTTTCGTGTTTTCTTATCCACCCACTGAATGGACACACTTTCTTCCGAAAACAAGGGAGCGACTTGCTCCAACTCATGCGATGACATGTTTGTGATTTGATCAATAATCTGCACCCGTTTCGAAGGTTCATTTCTTTCTTCTTCTTTTGAAACTGGGAAATTGATAATTTCAGCCATAACTTCTGAACCTTTTGAACACGCTTTTCTATAGAACGGCAGTGTAAACGGAAAAATGAAGAGTTTATTGTATTTCCTCAATATAAAAGTAAGGTTCTGACAACATCACACCTACACTCGACCCATGACTGCCCTGTGAACGGAACACGACTTTGAATTTTGGGTGGTCACCGGTTTTGCACGAAGTACACAACTATCGCGGTATATGAATGGGACCTTCCTTCACCAAGAGTGAGATGAACACATGAAGAAAATGCTACTCATTTTGGGACTTGTGGGCTGTCCGGCAGCCCCAAAAGCTTTGGTCGGCGATGGACCCAACGAATCGATGGGCGATGACGATAGCGAAAATAGCGAAGGGGACATGGAAGACACAGGAGATGCGGATGCGGATGCGGACGCCGATGCGGATGCGGATGCGGATGCGGATGCAGATACCGACGCCGACGCAGATGCGGATGCGGATGCAGATGCGGACGCCGATGCCGATTCATCCTGGCCCTGGCCCGGTTCATACCCAGGCACCTTTTCGGTCGACAGTGATTGGGGGTTGGGGAACTACTGCAACGGTGAAATGACAATCTACGTCGAAGAAGACGGCAGCCTTTTCGGTGATACCGCATGCAATGGGTACCTCGGTGAAGGCACCTTCTCGATCGATGGCGACGTGACCCCTTCCAATCAAATTGAAGGCGTGTGTGTTGGCGAAGGGCTGACCACGCTTGAAACCGATCTTGAGGGTGAAATCAGCGAAACAGGATTATCGTTGACCTGGGCTTGGGCAGACTTTGTCCACACCGGCACATTCGAATCGTACTGAGACTGGAAGTTTCTATTCTGGCAAGGTCACCGTGTAGCTACTGGGTTCGTAGCTTGGACAAACCACCTCGCTCTCTTCTTCTTCGCAGTGCAGTCGAGTGACACGCATCGTTAGTTCTGCAGACGCACCTGGTTCTGGCTCTCCTGTAACGGTGATGTTGAACCAACTTGTGCCTGGAGTATCGGCCATGATGCAGAACAATGTGTTGTCAGGTGGCGTGATCGAAAGCCAATCTACCGTCGTTTCTAAGTGAACCGTCGGGTACGCACAATCATCCTCCCCCGTCATATTGAACGTATCGAACTGTAGGGTTCCACTATCCCCCGGACCCGTCAGTTCAGGTGTCAAGGTCGCCTCACCAAAGGTGTATTCAGGGGGAGGTTCTGGGGCGGAGCCGGTATCGTCCGCACCTGTACTGCCCGTATCATCAGCGTCGGCGTCGGCGTCGGCGTCGGCGTCGGCGTCGGCGTCGGCGTCGGCATCAGCATCGGCATCGGCGTCGGCATCCGCATCTGAATCTGCATCGGCGTCCGCATCTGCATCCGCATCCGCATCGGCGTCGGCGTCGGCGTCGGCATCCGATGCAACGCCCGCATCTTCGTCCTTATCGCCACAGGAAATCATTAAGCCCAATACGGTACCAGCCAGCCACATTCTCATACTCATCTCCCTCGTTTAGAACATTGTGGCAGAGATGAACGCTCACTGCTGGTCCTTGGCGATTAGTAGACCTATATGAATCTATTCGATGCCGCCGTAATCGGAAGTGGACCCAACGGGTTGGCTGCTGCCATCCGCTTGACGCAAGCGGGCCGGTCCGTCGTTGTTTTAGAAGCTTCCGACACCATTGGCGGCGGGGCGCGAACCCAAGAACTTACAGAAACGGGCTTTCTGCACGACGTTTGTTCAGCCATACATCCGATGGGCATAGGCTCACCTTTTCTTTCCACACTCGATTTGGAATCTCACGGTCTTGAATGGATCCACCCCTTGGCGCCCTTGGCACACCCAATGGACGATGGCCCAGCAGCACTACTCGAGCGAGACTTAGAAGCAACGGCTGCAACACTTGGAGCAGATGGAAAGAAATGGGTTCGCTGGATGAAACCATGGATCGATCGTTGGGAAGGGTTCGCCGTGGATGCGCTCGCTCCATTGGGAATCCCCAAACACCCAATATGGATGGCAAGTTTTGGTATGCAGGCCATGCGCTCAGCCGTATCCCTTGCCGAAAGCCGCTTCGATACGCCAGAGGGCAAGGCTCTGTTTGGTGGTGTCGCAGCCCATTCCGTCATGCCTCTGGACATGACCCCATCCGCAGCAATTGGCATGATGCTCACCATTGCAGGTCATGCGGTCGGGTGGCCCTTA
Source organism: Deltaproteobacteria bacterium (assembly GCA_002707085.1). Classification (GTDB taxonomy): domain Bacteria; phylum Myxococcota_A; class UBA796; order UBA796; family UBA796; genus UBA796. Next base: position 77,048 of record PALY01000031.1, on the reverse strand, counting down.
CCCAAAGGCGGGGCCCAATCTATACCCAATGCACTTGCAAGCCTCTTCCGTAGCCTGGGTGGCACCATTCAAACCGGTATTCGAGTCACTGACCTGGAACAGGTTCCAACCAAAGGACCCATTCTTTTCGAAACAGCACCCGCACGACTCGCTGACATCGCAGGAAACAACCTTCCGCTGGCGTTCCGAAAAAGCCTACAGAATTACAGACACGGTCCAGGGGTCTTCAAGATCGACTATGCACTCGACGGCCCCATCCCATGGAGAGATGAAACCGTGCTGCGTGCAGGCACCGTCCACTTGGGCGGCACCTTGGAAGAGATGGCACTTTCTGAAGCATGTGCATGGAAAGGAAAACATGCTGCAAAGCCATATGTTCTGGTTGCTCAACAAAGCTTGTTCGATCCCACAAGAGCGCCCACCGGTAAACACACAGGATGGGCATATTGTCATGTGCCTCGGGGCAGCACAAAGGACATGACCCAAGCCATTGAATCGCAAATTGAACGTTTCGCCCCAGGCTTCAAGGACCAAGTGTTGGCACGACACACAATGCATTCACTGGCATTTGAAACCTACAACCCGAACTATGTAGGCGGAGATGTAAATGGAGGTGAGGCCACAATAGACCAGCTCTTTCAACGGCCCACCCGACGAACATATCGAACACCGAACCCTCGAATCTTCCTATGTTCTGCCGCAACACCCCCCGGAGGAGGCATCCACGGAATGTGTGGTCATCATGCAGCGCAGGCGGCACTCCGTCATTGGCCCGACTGAGCTTCCTTTACCCCCCAACCCGCCTACACTCATAGCCCATGACAAACGCCATCCGGAATCGCATCTCCATCATTGGGGGTCCACTATTTGGACTCCTACTATTCACTCTGTGTACTCATTTCGGTCACTCCGATGCAGTCGCATGGACCGCAGGAATCACTGCACTATGTGCCACGTGGTGGGTCACAGAACCAATTCCGATCCCCGTCACATCCCTCATACCTTTCGTTCTGTTCCCAGTGGCCGGCGTGCTGAATCACGAACAACTCGCCAAGGCATATGGCCACTATTTGATCTTACTGCTGCTCGGAGGCTTCATTCTCTCCACAGCCATGGCCAGTTCAGGGGCACACCGTCGTTTGGCTGTCGGCATGGTGCGAATGGTCGGTGGGGCTGGGGGCCGCAGGCTGGTTTTAGGCTTTATGATCGCTACAGCTGTCTGCAGCATGTGGATTTCCAACACAGCCACCACCCTGATGCTTTTGCCCGTGGCCATGGCGGTTTTAGAACAAGATGAAGCCAAAGGTGGCGGTGACACCCTAAAAATCCCTCTCCTTTTGGGCATTGCATACGCCGCAAGCATTGGCGGGATGGGTACACCCGTTGGCACCCCCCCCAATGTGATTTTTATGGGCATCTATGAAAAAGCCACCAATAGCGAAGTGGCGTTCATCGACTGGATGAAGATCGGACTTCCGGTTGTCTGCATCCTGCTACCCATTGCCTGGTGGTACCTGACACGCACCCTGAAAGATAGTCGAAGCCTCGATCTTCCAGAACTTGGGGACTGGAGTACAGCGGAACGTCGAGTACTCATTGTATTTGGAGTCACCGCCTTGGCATGGGTGACCCGAACCGCACCATTTGGGGGTTGGACCGAGTGGCTGGATTTACCGGGTGTAAAAGACGACACTGTCGCTCTCGCAGCGGTCGTGGCCTTGTTTCTCATCCCCAACGGGAAAGGGGGACGGATGCTGGATTGGGATACAGCCAATCGGATTCCCTGGGGCCTCCTGCTTCTATTTGGTGGTGGTATTGCGATCGCATCCGCATTTATGGAATCCGGTCTCAGTGATGCCCTTGGAGACTGGTTGGCCAACGACCTACAAATCACAACATGGCCCGTGGTTTTAATGACGATCACGATCTGCTTGGCCGTCACATTCCTTACCGAAGTGACATCCAACACAGCCACCACCAACCTGCTCATGCCCGTTCTTGCCGCAGCGGGAATCGCAGCAGGAATCGATCCCGCCATGCTGATGATTCCAGCCACTTTATCTGCCAGCTGTGCATTCATGCTTCCCGTCGCGACTGCCCCAAATGCCATTGTGTTTGGTACCGATATGGTCAGCACCAAAACCATGGCACGGGAAGGGTTTGCCCTCAACGTAGTCGGTGCCATAATCATTACTGGACTGATGCTGGTTTTACTCTAAAGGACTCCGATGACACACCACGAAAAACTCAAGGATTTCATGGAAACGGGAATCCCGTTCAACGAATTTCTGGGGATGAAAGTGACCTCAATCGAAGAGGGTCGTGCTGAAATGAAAATATCGGGCCGACCCGAACTTGTCGGAGATCCGTTCAGGCCCGCACTTCATGGGGGCGTGATTTCTGCTCTGGCAGATGCGGCGGGGGGACTCGCAGTATTTGCAACTGTAGAGCCTGGACGCGTCGCAAGCACGGTCGATCTTCGTGTCGATTATTTGCGACCCGGAAACGTAGACATGGACCTATTTGCTCAATCCAAGGTTCTGCGCGTCGGCAACCGAGTGGCTGCAACTCATACCGTTCTGTACCAAAGTGACATCGAAAAGCCGATTGCCACCGCAAGTGCCGTCTACAACCTGGTCACAGAGAAGAAACTGTAGCCTCGTGAATCGAAGGGCTTCTCTGTTTTTCATCCCCACAAGAGAATGGACGCATTCTTGGATCTGACTTGGTTCGAACAGCCACTCGCACAGATTTCCCATGAACATCGAAAATCTCTGCTGTGTCTGTCGATGACAGGTGTCGCACTGAATCAATGCCCAAGTTCTGTCCTTCCGAACGAAGATGTGCCTCTGCAACCTGCATCATTCTTGAACATGAAGTCGTCCCTCGGTACCGATCCAGCCTGTAAATCCGCCGTACATCTATGGACGAAGTCAGATCTACAGCATCATCCGGAGAAACACGTCCAAATTGCAGTCCCATCGGCAACACCACCAGAGTCGCTGCAAACCGATGACCACCCAAATGCGTGGTTTGCCAGACCAGCCCGGGGCGCTGATGGTGTAAAGCATTGAAAACTGGAAGACCCTCACGGGCGCAACACTGATCGCGAATCCCATGACTACAGACCAAATAGATGCTCTCTTGCAATGACTCCGATCCTTCCCCTCCCGCAAACAATGCGGCGATATCAATATCGACAAGTTGCTCAATGGATTTCAGCTTCAAACGATAGACGGTCTGGTTGTCCGAAGAACTGGTCGCAGCCATAACCGTGACCTTACCTGTGGAAGATGGACGCCGAATCAGTTGCAAGCGTGAACCTGGCAGCCCCTGTAAAGCACGGTCCAAATGTTCCCGAACGGGTCCCTGAAGGGCAGGCGAATCCATCACTTTCGGCGCCCATGCCCCGGGGAGTTCCACTAAAAGCCACCGGAAAGTGTTCACAATGGCTGTTCCGGCCACCGGCTCCCCGAGCGCTTTCGATACTTCACAGCAAGAATCCACACTCATTTGGTACGCACACACTGCTTGGATACACGATCACAGTGTACCCGAAGCACATCGCCATCTCTTACGACCAACGCCCCTGCATTTCTGGGGTCTGAATCAGGAAATGTCGCCTGAATGATGTACTTGCCCGACGGTACTGATCCAGCGCCGAAGGTCATGCCTTCCCCCAGTAAACGAACACGATTGGCATCTCCGATAAACATGACATTGCCCCGCCCTCCGGGTTTGGGAGCCTCTTCTACTTCTGGCACTGCAATGGGGTTTTTGCTTTCCAGAGATTCCGCTTTTGCAAGCTTTTGATCCTTTGAAGTCGAAGGTCTTCGACTTCGCCGTCGGCTGCGCTCCTTTTTCTTGGATGCGTCTCGCTTCTCCTCCACCGCAACCGGAGACTTGTTCTTGGCAGGGGTTTCCTTCAGCTTGTCCGTTTCAGGCTTCGTGGCCGCTTGAATCATTTTGCGTACTTCCTGATTCACGCTCGTCGACTTTTTTTCAGCTTCATTCGAAACCCACACGGACAGAACGATGATTCCACCAGAAACAAACACAACGAATGCACTCACGATGGCAGCCACCGCACCCGCCAACTTGGCGCGATTGGTCGTCGATGTGGAAGAAGGACCGTCCATCTACCTTTGCCCCTTGGCTAACTATCCGAAGCTCTCGCATAGCTATGCTATCAACTAGCTCAATAGTTTGCCGGTCTAACGCTGCTGGAAGTCACTCAGCCCAAATGGCCACGGGCAGCAGCCACTGCGAGCGCCAACCAACCCACAATGAGAGCGGTTCCACCAATCGGCGTGATTGCCCCCAACCAACGCGTACCGGTCAGGGCCATCACCCAGAGACTACCTGTAAAAACCAGCATTCCAAAAGTAAATGCCCCACCCACAAGATTGAGTCCTGAAGTCTCAGGTTTGGTGGCCATCATGCCCACCACAAGAAGCGCCACGGCATGAACAAGCAAATATCGGGTTCCGGTATCAAAATTCGCCAACATCGCAGTCGAAATTCGTGACTTCAGGGCATGGGCGCCAAAAGCACCACCTGCAACACCCAAGAAACCCGCCACACTCGCAATCAACATCCACCAACGTGCCATGAGTACCTCCTCTCTCCGGAGGTACCGCCATTGATGCACCTACGCAATGTCATTGTCTGCCATGATGTGCCGGTGAAGCATCTTCTGCCATGGCTGGCGCTACTCCTGATCCCCTGCATCATGTTTCCAGGCGCACTGCCTGGCCCCGATGTGGTCAGTGCCGACGACCATTTGACGGTCCACCACGCCTTCCAAGAAGAAGCCGGCGGGCGTGTCAACAACCCTCACTTATCCGACCCTGCACTGCAATTCGCTGCCCTGCGTATGGCTGTAAAACGGTCATTTGAAGCCGGAGAGCCGCCACTGTGGAACCCAGACATCTGGGCAGGAGCCCCACTGCTCGGCGACGCCCAGTCAATGGTGGGGTCACCGGTCACATGGCTCCACATCCTTCTCCCAGAGGATCTGGCTCAAGATCTGGGGGTGACCTGGCTGCTGTTGTGGATTGGGTTTGGAACGGCACTGTTCGTACGCAGACTCGGTGCATCCCCATGGGGTGCGGCGACCAGTGGTGCCGCCGCGATGACCACGCCTTTCCTTTCTGTATGGCTTTTACATCCTCACGCAGCAACCTTGGTCTGGCTTCCTTGGGTCTTGCTGGGACTTGAATCAAAAAAGGGCTGGATTACCGCACTGTCTACTGCCGGTCTATTGGCGGGCGGGCATCCAGAAACAGCCGTCCATGTGGGTGCCATCATCACAATATGGTGGTGTAGTTGTAGTCGGAACCTCCCTCAACTCGCATGGATGGTGATTGGCACACTGCTCGCTGCTCCCATTTGGCTGCCATTTGTGGAAGAGGCCCTCCGTTCAGCAACCTTGGCATCTCATGGAGGAAATCATCTGGCACTGGCCCAATTATGGGATCTTGTGTGGCCTGGCTGGCATGGACATCCAGCACAGGAAACGTGGACGAACCCACAATGGAGTTGGGCCGATGGACGCATCCACCCTGGCCTGGGGGCATTGAGTTTATTCGTCGTTGCACTGTTCCGAAAAGCACGTTTCAGCCAGTTGTTCTTGTGTCTTTGGTTGGGATGTATCGCCATCAGTGTTGTGGGTATTCCAGGTCCCCTCAATGACGCCAGAATGGCCAGTATTGGTGCGTTGGCAGTTGCCATCTCGTGCGGTCTTGCTGTACGCGGACGATGGGGTGCGTGGGCCTTTGCGGCCGTGCTAACGACCGGAGTCTGGTCTGGATGGAGCGACCAAAACAGCATCCCAGCAGACCAGCATGCACCCGAACCCGCACCCTGGGTCACAGCCTTGTCGGAATCCCTCGCGGACGGCCGAGTGGTTGGTTTGGGTTGGGCGCTTCAACCCAATACCGGAGCATTGGCTGGAATTGAAGATCTACGGGGCTACGATCTGCCGGTGTCACGGGACACTGAGCGTTTACAGATGGCACTCAACCCTCGCCCGATTCGTCCGTGGTTTCAAATCAACGAAGAACCCCCCATCCATCTACTCCGATTCGCAGGAGTGCATACAGTCCTGTCTCCCGAACCCAAATCGGGATTTTCAGCCATCGACAACAGCCCTATCTACAGTGCAACCGTTCCAAATCCAATGCCACGCGCTTGGTTGGCCACAGCACCGAGACCAAGTCCAGACTCAACTCAGGCCATCCACAGCCTGCTCTCCGACCCAAACCCAATGGCCCGACCAACCGTTGTGAAACTCCCTGGGGATTGGCCAGAAAATGGAGAGGTCCAACCCATCAAAAATCTAGAGAGAAGACTCAACCAAGTTTCCTTCAGGACCGCGTCACAGGTCGACTCAGTAGCCGTTCTTACAGACTCATGGCACCCCGGATGGTCCGTAACTGTGGATGGTACACCGGCTGAAGCGCTCCAGATCGCGGGCGTGTTCCGCGGGGTCGTTCTGCCAGCAGGCTCCCATGACGTACTGTGGAAATTTGAACCATGGGGTTGGAAATGGGGCCTCATACTCTGGTGGGGAGGCCTGTTCATGGCCTTATTCCTGGTATGGTTCCCACGGACAAGGGGAAATAAACAGCCACAGCCAGTTGGACCCAAATCATCTTCAACTGAATAAATGCCCCAAAAAAACAGATAAAACAGAAATTACTGCATCCCACCCGGTTTCAGAGACAAAAAGGTCTGAACTCGTCCTGTGCAGTCAATTGATAGGCCCCCATACACGTTTTGAGCATGTTCCAGATGGGGAATGAATCAACAAAAATGATCGTCAAAGGCAAATTGTTTGTATGGAGACGGCTGACAGCCTCGACGTGCCCTTGTTCGCGGGTGTAGATTCTGACCCTGTAAATACCAGGAGTATTTCATGGCTTACTTTGTTTTCGTCGTCGGTCTCATCTATAGCGGTGTTTGGGCTGCGGGTCTTATGTTCACCACCAAATCATCTGGTGATAAAAACCCCATCATCCCCGCCCTTGGCCTCGTGGCATTTCTGGGCCTTAGCGGCATGTCCGCCATGGCAGCGAAAGAAGCCATGGACAATCCGGACCGCTTGATTCCAGACGCATATATGTCTCTGAAATGGAGCCAAACGGTAGACGACCTTTCGGCTATGTTCGGGAACCCACATGATGGTCCACCTGGAGACACCCAAACTTTGGCCGGAATGGGCCTGATCATTCCTGGGGAAATTAGCTCTCGGCTACCCGATGATGCCTGGGACGCAGACGCTGTCTCATCCCGACTGATCCTCACGGTTATTGGAGAGCCTGGTCGCCGCAATCAGCGAGACACACTGGGTGCAAAAGCCGAGAATGAAAAGAACGGAATGGCTGGACTTCAGATTGTTCTGAAAGAAAACACAAACGAAGTCACCTTTACAGAAGGTCAAGAGTGGACCTATGAAAATGGTGACACCGCTGAGACCGTCGCCAAGAAAATTGGTGAGGCGATTGACGCACACCCTTCTTGGATTGCTGAAGGAAGCCCCGAAAGCTCACCCACTAAAGTCATCATCAACCCCGAACTTGAAGCCAACTTCGGCACCAAGGGCAACGAGATGGAAGGCTGGGTGGCCACAGGAAAGAATACTTCTTTCAAGGTCAGCTATACAGACTCCGGTGAGCCCCAAAAGTTCACGGGCGGTAAAGATTCAGTATCTCTGAAATTCTGGTACGAGCAAGAAGACGTCTTGGATGGAAACTTTTCCATGACCGACAGAATCGTCATGGTTGGATTCTTGGACAACAAACTGTCCTCAGTACACCAATCTGGAATTGACCTCACTGCAGAACAGATTGATGAAGTCTACTTGGCCAGCCTGAGTCCCGAAAAGAAAGAGGAAGTCCTCGAAAAACGTCGAGTCCAGGAAGAGAAGAAAGCTGCTGCGATTGCCAGACAAGAAGCGAAAGCGAAGGACGATGCGTTCCTCGCTACATTGAGTCCTGAAGCCTTGGCCGCAGAGATGGACAAGCGCAAGAAGGAAAAAGAAGCCAAAGAGGCCGAAGCTGCTGCCAAGGCAGATGCTGAATGGCTTGCTGGATTGGCACCCGAAGTGAGAGAAGCAGAGCTTGAGCGTAGAGCCAAGAAGGCTGCTGCGGAAGCAGAAATGTCAGGGTCCACCAAATAAGAGTCTGACACTCAAAAAAAGGCCGGCGGAAACGTCGGCCTTTTTTGTATCTCACTCGTTTACTGAAGACCGGTCTTACCCAAAATGATCGCTCAACAACTGAACAATTGAATCAGTTCGGGAAAGAACATGTGTAGCGACAGCATTCACTTTGGGATGAGACACATGTGTTCACCAAAGAAGCCCAAAACCAAATGGCCGCGCTAAAGACACCGCCAAACAGAGTGTGAACATTCTGATATGCGTCCAGATGCGTTAGGTCGGGCTGCATGAGTTCAGTGGTACAAGCGCAGGGGATTGGGCGACGTTTTGGGCGACGTTGGGCCGTGGCCCGCCTCGATCTTGTAGTTGGAGCCAATGAGCGACTGCTCGTGATTGGCCCCAATGGATGTGGCAAGACCACATTGTTGCGGATTTTGAGTACACTTTCCGTACCGGATCAAGGGACATTGACACTGTTTGAAGGCAAGTCAAACCCCAGGGAAAATCTCGCTCTCATGGCTCATGAACCCGGAGTATACGAAGACCTCTCAGCGACCGACAATCTCCGCGTCATCGCTCAACTGGCCAGCAAATCCACTACATCCATACCTGACATTCTTGAGTCCGTAGGCCTTGAAGACCGCAGTGAACCTGTTTCTACCTATTCTGCAGGCATGCGTCGCAGACTGGCGCTGGCTGTGCTGTTGCTTCAGCAGCCAAAACTGGCACTACTGGATGAACCGTTTGCCCAAATGGATCCAGCTGGCATCGCCCAGGTATCCACATCCATTCTTGAATTGCCTGGCGCGGTAATCATCGCCAGTCATCAGGTTCAACATGCAGCGCCTTTGTGTACACGGGCCATATTGATGGATGAAGGTCAAATCCGCTGGCAAGGTCCAGCCAGCAAAGCAGAAGCCGCCTGGAGAGCGCTACACGTCGAGCGAGGTGAACTGTGAACACCATGCTTCAGATACTCCAAAAAGATCTATTCATTGAATGGCGGGCGAGATCCCGAACAATCTCGCTAATTAGCTTTGCCTACACCATTTTGTTGCTATTTTCGTTTGCTGTGGGTCCCAACGCCGTCGCCATGCGACAACACGCAGCAGCCTACCTATGGCTAAGCATCCTGCTGAGTTCCACCTTGCTGTTGGACCGCTCCATGCGAATCGAAATCGAAGCTGGTGCTTTACACACTCTGCTTCTGGCTCCTGTCTCCAAAGCCGGTCTATTTTATGGAAAAGCTTTGGCGAATACCTTTCAGTTGATGGTGTTGGCGGGAATCAGCATTCCGCTCATCTATGTGATCTGCGATGCGACACTGGTGGAATCCGCAGGATGGCTCATTCTCACTGCCATATTGGGCACTGCTGGATTGGCCGCTCCTGGAACATTGTATTCCGCAATGACCGCACGAATGACTGGAAAACAGCTGCTGTTACCCCTGCTGCTCTTCCCTCTGGTGGTGCCTGTCATCGTCGCTGCCGTTAAAGCGACAACTCTGGCCATGCTTGGAGACCCAATGGACCAGATCGGCGCTTGGCTTACATTGCTCATTTGTTTCGATTTGGTGTACTGGAGTCTGTGCGGCGTGCTTTTTGGGAGGGTCATAGAAGCGTGATGAACCGATGGGAAAGGATCGTTGGCTTGCTGGGTCTCGGACTTCTGGTTTGGGCGCACTATGCTGGACTCGTACACGAGGAAACCAGCGAGTTCATGATGGGCGATGTGGGTCGCATCCTCTACGCTCACGTTCCAACCGCCTGGAATGGTCTGTTGACGTATTTGGTTGCGTTCATCGCAGCAGTAGGGGCACTTGCGACTTCCAAAAAGGGGTGGGATGCATTGGTTGAGGCCTCTGTAGAGGTCGGTGTTCTGCTCAATGTTCTCCTATTGATTCAAGGAAGTCTATGGGCCAAGCCCACTTGGGGAGTCTGGTGGGACTGGGACCCACGCCTAACAACCTCAGCCATCATGGTTGTGGCCTTTGGTGTGGTTTTAGCGCTCCGTCAGTCCATACAAGAACCAGGCCGAAGACTCACCATTTCTTCCGTAGCCACCATCGTTGCATTCATAAACGTACCCATCGTCTACATGAGTGTGAAATGGTGGAGAACACTTCATCAGGACTTCTCGACACCCGAAACCGTCGATGCGACCCTTAAACTGCCACTGCGGGTCGCTGCATTTGGAATGCTGTTCATTGGGATCTTTTTCGTTGTGGCTCGCTGGCGAATCGCCATGCGAAGACTGAGTCGCGAAATGGATGCCCCCGAACTCCCCGATGCCCCAAAACCCCTCACAGTGGAAGCCTGACATGACTGGAATGATTCAAGGTGGTTGGGAGTATGTATATGCAGTGTACGGCATTACTTGGTCGAGCCTCATCATCTACACCATATCCCTTGTAGTCAGGGACAAGGCTGAAACATGAACGATACCGAAGCAAAAAAACGGCGATGGTATTTGGTCGGTGCCATTGCAGTCGCATCTTCCGCCCTGGGAATCATCGCCTTTGGAAACATCGGTGAAAACCTAGTGTACTTCTGGGATCCGTCTCAGGTGGTTGCTGCTGGAGACAAGAGCATAGGCGCCACCATTCGACTTGGCGGGGTGGTCGAAACAGGCACAGTGGACTGGAATCCGGATGCCAATGAACTCGAGTTCATCGTGACTGATGGCTCGGAAACCGTAGAAGTTCACTGTTCCGGCGCGCCACCGCAGATGTTTCGTGAAGGCATCGGAGTGGTGGTCGAAGGAACAATGACAAAAAGCGGTATTTTTAAATCCGACCGACTGATGGTCAAACACTCCAATGAGTACAAGGCGCCTTCGGAAGGAGAGTCGGTCGAAGAACTATACAAGACGGTGGAAAAACTGTGATTCCTGAACTGGGTCGTGCTGCGGTCTTACTGGGTTTGGCCGCCTGTTCTATTGGTGCTGTGACAGGCATATGGGCCGGAAAAACCGGCCGTACAGACATATGGAAATACACCCGCTGGATGGCTTACATCTTTATGGGTGCCATCTCTATCGCTGTTGCCTTGATGGAATACGCCCTCATCACCCACGATTATTCAGTCAAATACGTCTCTGAAATTGGTAGCAATGAAACGCCGCTGACATTCACGATTGTGTCTCTTTGGTCATCCCTGGATGGGTCCATTCTCTTGTGGGCAATGATCCTGGCCACTTGGGCAGCGGTCTTTGCATACAAAATGCGAAGCAAGCACCCAGAACACGCACCTTGGGCCTTGGGTTCGATCCTATTGGTGGGGATATTCTTTACCTTCTTGGTGAGTGGCATCGCGAACCCATTCACGCGGATTCCGGAACCGCTAAGCAATGGTCCAGGCCCCAACCCGCTGCTTCAAAACCACATTCTTATGGTCATCCACCCCCCCACTTTGTACCTGGGCTACGTAGGAATGACCATCCCGTTCGGCATGGCGTGTGCCGCCTTGTTGAGCGGCAACCTATCCACCGGCTGGGCTCGTGCCATGCGGCGCTGGATGTTGGTCCCCTGGGCCAGCCTGACCGTCGGAATTATTCTGGGTGGTTGGTGGAGCTATGAAGTCCTTGGGTGGGGTGGCTACTGGGCATGGGACCCTGTCGAAAATGCCAGCTTTTTGCCCTGGCTTACCGCCACTGCATTCATTCATTCATCGATGGTAATGGAACGAAAAGAGCACTTAAAAGGTTGGACCATCGCTTTGGTGATGAGCACCTTCCTGCTGACGCTGCTTGGCACGTTCATGACCCGTTCTGGAGTGTTCAACTCCGTTCATAGCTTTACCCAGTCTCCCATCGGTCCGATCTTCTTGGTTTTCCTGGGCTTCGCGCTGGTCGTTAGCGTCATTCTTCTTGCAGCTAGAGTCGACAAATTCACCCCGTCAAAGCACAACTGGGAAGGCCCACTTTCCCGAGAAATCGCTTTTCTAGCCAACAACTTATTGTTCGCGGCATTTACCTTTACCGTCTTGCTCGGAACCGTATACCCACTGCTCAACGAAGTGCTTACCGATGTTCAAATTTCAGTGGGAGAACCCTACTTCAATCGGATGAGTGTCCCCATCTGCTTGGCCATCGTTTTCCTGATGGGAGTAGGCCCAGCACTGCCTTGGGGGCGTGGCACAGCGAAGGCGCTGATTTCACGCCTGATCATTCCCGGTAGCATCATGCTTCTCATCGGAGCGGGTTGCTTGTTGGCTGGCCTTCGTGAACCGGTTGCTATCCTCACTTTCTCAGTTTCCGGGTTCGCTGGCGTGGTGACCCTGCAAGAACTGTTCGAACCAGGAATGCAGCGAGCAAAGGCCACCCAAGAACCGCTACTCAAGAGCCTTCTTACCGCATGGAGGATCGGGCACCGCCGAGCCGGCGGCTATATCGTTCACTTTGGTGTCGTCATCATCGCTGTGGCCATTGCCGCATCCTCGGTCTACCGATCAGAAACCGAGATGACCATCCGAGAAGGCTCCAGTAAATCCTTTATGGGCTACGACATTTCGTACGTAGGCACTGAACGGGTAGATGAACCCCATCGATGGTCACGTGTTGCACGCTTCCAAATTGAACAAGACGGACGCGACCTTGGTCTCGCTGAACCCCGATTGAATCACTACAAAAAGAGCAACCAAGCGATTGGTACGCCCACTGTCATTTCAGGTCTCGATGAAGATCTATACCTAAGCTTGGTTCAGGTGGATGCTGAAGGAAAGATGGCCAGTCTAAGCATTGTGGTTGAACCCTTGGTTTGGTGGCTCTGGTTTGGGGGTGGGGTCATGCTGTTCGGCTGCATCGTCTCTGGCTGGCCAGTCCGAAAGAAACAGGCCGCCGCATGAACTGGAAAGTACTCATCGCAGGAAGTGTTGTGACGCTTCCATTGGTGGCGCTACTTGCCGCTGGCTTCGGTCGAGATCCAAAGCTTCGTTCCAATGCCCTTGAAGGACGCGAGGCGCCTACTTTTGCACTCAATACATTGGATGGACAACCTTTTTCCTTAGAAGCCTCAAAAGGACATCCTGTCGTAGTGAACTTCTGGTCGACTTGGTGTCAGCCCTGTAAAATCGAACACCCCATATTGATGGGAGCCGCTGAAAACTACGGCCCATTGGGTGTGAAATTCGTTGCTGTTTTGTATCAAGACGAAGCCGCCAAAGCGCGCGCTTTCCTCAACAAAGCAGGGTCGTACTGGCCCACTTTAGAGGACCCGGGCGGACGAACCGCCATCTCATACGGAGTGGCTGGCGTTCCTGAAACCTTCTTCATCGACAAGAACGGAGTCATCGTACGCAAGGTGGCCGGGCCTGTTTCACAAGAAATCATGGTTTCCACTCTGGAGCAGATGCTGTGATTGCATGGGTTTTGTTGTCCCTGTTCGCCATATCTTCCGTGAGCGCACAGATGCCTGCGGGGAAAGTCGTCGATGACATGAGCCTCGTTCAGCTTCCTGACCTGCCATTGGAAGATCCTCCCAGTGAAGCGATTGCGGCGGAACGCACCAAGCGGCTTCAACACGCGCTCCGTTGTCCCGTATGCCAGGGCTTGAGTGTGGCCGACTCGCCAGCCGACGCAGCTCGCGCCATGGGAGATCGCATCGAGGAGTTGGTCGAGGAAGGGTATACGGAAGAGCAAATTACCGAATACTTCGTTGATCGATATGGTGCGTGGGTCGAATTGGAACCCCCAACGGAGGACCATAAAGCGCTCTTTATTGCACCCATCGCATTGCTATTAATCGCACTCGGTGCTTTTGCTGTTTGGAATCGTCGTCGTCCAACTTCCACGACATCTGAATCTGCAATCCCAACGATTGAACTCGACCCAGACCTGAAACCTTGGCGAGAACGAATCTTGTCCGAACTTGAAGGGGAGGCATCGTGAACTGGGAAGTCTGGGGGGCACCTCTTGCGGTGCTGGCAGTCGGCATTTTTATGGGTCTAATCTTGGCCTATCGTTCACGAGGAGGCACAAGACAAGATCCTGTGGCGGAAGCATGGGCAAAAAAAGACGCCCTCATGGACCAATTGAGAAGCCTAAAGACAGATCAAGGAAAACTCGATCCGGTTCAATGGAATCGACGGTGGGCCACACTTCTTGATGCCACAGCAAGGGCGCTTCGTGACGCGGAAAGTATGGAAATGGCCCCTCCACCATCTGTGGTGGAACCGGCGGATTCGCTCACAGAAAAGCCACCCAACAGAAAATCACAATTGGCATGGGCCGCTGGAACGGTCGTGTTTTTTGTCGCCTTGGGAGCAATTCTTCAGCAATCCATCGGTGTCCGTCAGGAAGGTGGAACAATGACGGGTGGCGCCATTGTGAGCGGTGAAAGCATCGAAGCTAAAGTCAAAAGGCTGGAATCGAGTCACTCCGAAAACCCCAATGACATCGATCCATTGAATGGCCTGGCAAGCATTGCCTTAAGCAAAGGTGATCTGGGTGGGGCAATGAAGTGGATCGATGCGGCACGCAAAATTGACCCGGACGATCCCACCGTACATACCCACCTTGCCATCCTACAAGTTTCGGTCGGCATGAATGAACGGGCCAAAACCGAACTCGATGCGGCACTGGAAATCGACCCCACCCTCAGCAAGGCTTTGCTGTGGAGAGGCCTTATTGAGCTTCGCTCAGAAAACAGAGAAGCGGCTGTTTCCTACTTGGAGAAAGCACTTGAGAATGCAACAGGGCGTGAAGACCGCTACTTGGCCACCCAAGCACTCGGCGAAGCTCGCAAGCCGCCAGCAATCGTGCAAATGAAAGGCACCATTTCTCTAGAACCTGGTGTAAACCGACCCGGTGGCGGTATGTTGTTCGTCATGGTTCGACGCTCCGCGGATGGCAAAGGACCTCCTGTCGCTGCCGTTCGCTTGGATGCCCGTGGTATTCCTGGTGCCTTCACCGTCACAGATCGAGATCTGATGATGGGCGGCGCTTGGCCAGACCAAGTCTGGGTGGAAGCCCGGGTCGATATGGATGGCGACCCCATGACCAAAAGTGCCACCGATTTACTCACTCCAATGGTGGGGCCTCTTTCCCCAGGAACGGAAGGTGTTTCACTGGTCTTGACTGGTGGCTCTGCGCCCACACCGACCGAACCCACCGATGGATCTGGAGCACAATTATCGGGTTCATTGTCTCTTGCGNATGGTGTGACCCCACCAANAACCGGAACCGTTTTTGTCATTGTGCGCAGGACAGAAACCCCGCAAGGTCCACCTGTGGCAGCCTTNAGGCTTCCTTCTACAGCAGTACCTGGTGATTTCCGCGTCACCATGGCCGACATGATGCTCGACAAAAATTGGCCGACAGAGGTTTGGGTGCAGGCGAGAATTGATAGTGATGGGAATGCCATGACAAAGGGCGAGAGTGACATCTCCAGCCCAGTCATAGGCCCACTCACCGCTGGGAGTAGCGATATCAAAATCGTCTTGGGTAACTAAGCCAACTGAGNTTGAACAAACTTCAACAGTTCAACCAAAGAAAATGGTTTNGAAATGAAAGCATGCNTCGNANCTTGCTCTCCATGAACGGCCTGACCTGCGGCGTACCCACTAATAAAAGCCAAGGGTACCTTGATCTGTTTCGACTGCATCAANCTGGCCAATTCAAAACCACCCATGCCTGGCATCACCACATCAGAAAGCACCAAATCNATGTTGTCTGAATGCGCAAGTAAATCAATGGCNTCTTGACCCGATCCAACCTGCAANACCTCATAGCCACCCAANCTCAGCATCTCGCTTAGNGTAAGGCGTACATCCGGGTCGTCCTCAACCACAAGGANACGCGCCCCGCCTTTAAAATCCAGTTGTACAGGTGTCGGCTCTTCTGAAACTACAGGGTTCCANAAACGCGGTAAAACCACCTCAAAACAGGTACCCTGACCGGGCGTGGAGTCCACATAGATATCCCCACCCAAGCCTTCAACCACACCATAGACAATCGACAAACCCAAGCCTGTCGATCCCTTGCCTTTCCTTGTGGTGAAAAAAGGTTCAAACACGCGGGCTCGCACCCCCAGTTCCATCCCTTCTCCATCGTCCTGCACCCAGATCACGATGCTATCTGTACCGCTCTTTTCACCTGTNCGAGCGCTNCGGGANTCNACACCAACGTCNACTTTCCCCGAACCACCTAAAGCATCTCGAGCATTGAGGATAAGATTCAAGACGATCCGCTCCAGATCAATCGGNTCTGCAGATACCCACAGGCCTTCTTCTTCAAGATGCGTCTCTATAGCAATATTTTCTTCTACTGATCGTCGAACCATCGGTATCAAATCCTGGACAATATCCACCGGATTTACAGGATGAGGCTGACGCGGTGTTCCGCGTGTAAAAGACATCAACTTAGAAGTCAGAGCCGCAGCCCGCTCCCCCGCTTCACGGATACCTTGGACTTGAGGCCCCAAGGAATGTCCCACTCCCAGTTTATGATCAATAATTTCAGCACCGCCCAATACAGACGTAAGTAGATTATTAAAGTCATGGGCAATGCCCGCGGATAGCCGACCTATCGCTTCCATCTTGTCAGCTTGAACCACCCGCTGTTCGCTCAACAGACGATGGATCGCAGCGCCATGAAGGTTGGCCGCCACCTGTAAAGGCCAGACGGTATCTGATGGCTNAAGCTCNNCTTCCATACTGAGAACGACCAACACCAACGAACTGTGTGGTNCTCCCACACACAGACTGGATTGGGGAGTTGAGATCTCCAAACNATTGCTTAATCGTTCAACAAGTTCCGATGATAACGGCCTACATTCTCCAGAAACCAACTCATCAGCCCACTGACCATCGGGTACGTGAACGGGTAAGTCCTTATCTCCCAAGNCAGCCAACGATATGATTTGTCCACCACGGCCAATCGCCAACGCTACATCAACGGAAAGTGCTTCTCGAATACCCACTGTTACTTCATGGGTAATGGCCGTCGACTCTCGTAGCTCCACCAAACTGCGCGCCATGACCCCAAGCCGTTCCTGACGCCACGACCTTCGGGTCTCTTTAGACGACGCTTCTTCCAATGCTTCTAAAGCCTTTCTTGTCTCCGCCCGACTCCTTTCAGCCTCCACGATGGCACGGGTCATATGGCGAATACCGATGAAGGTCAGGGCACCTGTCGCAATGAGCGTCGTCACCACCGTCACCACCTCAACCCTTGCNGGNGTTGCTGGCAATATGGGTTGGGGGGCGTATCCAAATTCTCGCATGAGATAGATGGCCACAATCGACGAACCACAAAGAAGCGACGTCCAGATTGCCTGAGACCGACCCAACATAAAGCCAGCGGCCAATACCAAGTTCACACTGGATACCAATGCTTGCGCATCAAGATTCGGAATCAAAGAAACGACGAACAGCTGTAGGAACCAGGTTCCAATAATGAACACCCAAGCACCTTGGACCCAGTTCCCTTTCGTCGATGTNTGCCAGCCGTAGCCATAGAGAAGCAAGAATGGTACCCCGGCAGCAATGGCTACCAGTTCCGACGAGACCAGCGGCACGCAAAACAAAACCAAACAAGTCGCAAAAAAGATCATCTTGTTGGCCAACACAACCAACGAGGGGTCATTCCAACTGTTGACTGGTTCTGGCTCTATGGCGGCCGATGAATGAAGAGAATCCATCGAGAAAGACTATCTCAATCGTCAGTCTAAAGCTTCGATGTCATCACAATCGAGCAAATCATCGATTTGACCATTGCAGTCATTATCAACCTCATCACAAATCTCTGCTGTGTCTGGATTCGCAAGTTCGTCGGCATCATCGCAATCGCCTTCCGTCTCATAAAATCCGTCTAAATCTCGATCTCGGTACGCATCATCTTCACTTTCGTGAGAATCGCACGCATACAGTTCTACGTAGCTACGTTCGTACAAAGTACACTCGGTTTGATCTACCCAGATCTGAACCACCTTTCGGGATGCGGCAGGACTCCACCAAGTCATATCCAAACAGTCCCAAACTTGTATTCTCTCTCGAAAACCAATGTCTTCTTCGATGCCTGCATCTGGATCCACAGTTTTACCCACGGAGTTGCCGTCAACATACGTGATTACAGCCTCCCAGTCGGGTGTAGATGTGGTGGGGACAAGATTGCGCGCAGACTCCTCATGAATACATGATGCCTCTTCACTTTCAGGCTGCCCACACGAAGACAATAAGAAAACCACTGAAGTCAAAATAGTGAACGACTGTGTCATAATTTCACCTCGTTTAGTACATGCCCAAAAACAAGTCGGAATCACAATATTCCGCCTTAACCTTAGCTTTTAGACGATCATTTCCAGGGAACGTCACATCCACTTTGGCCTTGATTAGATCTGCACCGATTCGGTTGAATTTGATGCCACCCGCCTCTGTGTCGTATTCGTCAATGCCTGCATTTCTAGACACTGCGGCAAACGCTTCCACTGCATAATCGCCAGGATCATTGACACCTACATGAGTCCACGCACTGACCACCCAAAAGTCGTCAGCATGGGGAAGGTCAGCAGAACTCAACGCATCGCATAGATCGGGAAGATCTGACATCACAATCATGATGTGATCACTGTCATTGCGAGAAAACACAACCGATTCCGGATTGCCAAGAACATGTCCGTCAATCGAATCAAGATTGTGGTCGCAACCCGCTGTGGTCAGCAACATGGTCGCCAAACCAAGTCGTAAATTGAACATAGGAGGTCCTCCAGAGTTTGGTCCCTGTGGCAAACCACAGGGACTGCGTCCTTCAGACCGTACCAATTGCGTAAGGTCTTGACAAGGCAAGACCTTACTTTTTGTTTTACATTAAGGTTTCTGGTGCAACACTCAGCGAACTCTCGATTGTTTCGACCGAGTCCTCAATGATAGACATGTCCGTACTCTGCGTTACTTCTATCGACGTAGACGATGTCTTCGTTGGCACGTTCTGCAGTACAGCTGGATCCCAGGTCTCACCCAAAAAGGCCAACACATGGCGCACAGCAAGTTCAGGGCTTTCCACCAAATCTTCGTATCGAAGCTCCATGTATCTACCTGGCACATCCACTGCTTGGGCTCGAATTGATTCTACGACATGGGACCAATAGTGACCGGCAGTTGTCGCATCTTGGCAACACCACACTTTCTCTCCTGTAGCTGGATCGACCCAATCTCTTTGGAGCAAAGACTCAATGACACTCGCACCCTCACGAACAACGTGGATGAATCGGGCGCGAGGGAAAATCGATCCCATCAGTCCCATATGAAGCAAGGTNTGAGGTGTGCTTTCCACTTGTCTAAGTTCGGTGTTGGAGTTGGCTCCATCAAGCANNGNCTGAATGAATGCTTTGACAGCA
The DNA here is from genome assembly GCA_002707085.1 of Deltaproteobacteria bacterium. Classification (GTDB taxonomy): domain Bacteria; phylum Myxococcota_A; class UBA796; order UBA796; family UBA796; genus UBA796. Next base: position 57,552 of record PALY01000031.1, on the reverse strand, counting down.
TTATCCAACTCTTTTTCACCGATTCCCGCAGCCTCTAGGTCCGCTCCCATTCCGNTCCACCATTCGTCACGAAGGGAACACACGATCGGAGTCAGCTTGGTTTCTTGACCCGCTTCGATATTGTGATGCGCATCCAGCATTTGCTGAAGATCCGATATACCCGAATCCCACGCTCCACCGATAAAGATCGGACTGCGTTCATTGTCCTCTGTGACATCAGCACCATGNGCTTGAATCGTACGTCGAACGACATCTGAAATGCCAGGTGCTACCTGCTCGGCACGTGGTTCCAGCATGGTTTCTATCATTCCACCCCATCCCGCTGACAGGAAATGAGTCACGACTCGAACCACCTTGGCGGAATCTGCTGGCTCTACGTTCGCAATCGAAGACACCGGTTGCCGAGAAACAATCGNACCGATCGCCCCCCATGGTCCTGGCCCAGCCAATGGGTGACCCAAGTACAGTCCAGCCATCGCCAGTTGATCTTCCATCCGCAACCGACGGTGNGCTGAAACAACCAGACCNCCTTCAATCAGTTCCTGCGCCCGCTGTACAAACAACATGGAGTCTTCAACCCGACCCATTTCTTCACAGGCCGCTGCTGCCAACATCCAGGCATCAGCAATGTTGCACTCCATGTATGGCATCAGGTTGTCTAAAATGGCCTCTGATTGACCGGACTCAACCATNACTTCCATCATGCCNAGCGTGGCTTCAGCGTGTTCAGGATCGGCCNTCAACGCGGCTTCAAATGCTTCTCGAGCGCCTTCGATATCTCCCAAGGAGAGTCGAACCGTTCCCAATCGAGTATTGGCCGCCCAAGTCGTCAAGCCGGGCAAGCTATCCCTTGCGCTCAGCTCACCCTCATAGTTGATGCATGCCAAAAACGCTGACTCCGCTCGTTGCAAACACTCGCGTCGATGTCTACTTGAATGAGACCGCATCGCTGTGTTCTCAGCGACTACACCCTGGAGCATGTCCAAGTTCGGGTGATGGATTCCCCATTCAAGCGCTGTACCAATCGTGCCAATGGCCTCTTTGTATTCATGAACTAAAATTTGTGTGTGAGCGCGAAGCGTCACCACTTGAACCACATGTGGATCTTCTTGTCTCAATTCACTCCACAACTGTTCTACAGCAGCACAGGTACCTTCCAGATCATTGTCGTGGTACCGGTCCCAAGCTTGAAACAACAGCTGATCACTGGAGTTTTTCGGCGCATCAGAACCCGTCTTAACAGAAGTACCGGAATCATAAACTTCAGCATTCGGAGCCACAAAAACATCTTCTAGTGGAGGCGGCGGCTGTACTTCTGGAGCGGCCTTCGCAACCTGCACATCATTATCCGTGATTGACGCTTCATCCTGTGGCTTCAGAATCAATGCTTCGACATGACGAACCCGCCTGGCGCGCATCGCTATCCAACTGCTCACGCTTTCTGAATCATCTGAATCCCAACGGAGATCGATCGTTCTACGCAGAAGACGTGGAGTCCGCACGATATCTGATTCATTCATGCTCCCTTCGGACATGTCGATGTCTGCACCGTGAGGAGCAGTTGCACGAATAATCGGCAAATATCCACAATCCATACCGCCACGCTCGACAGCCTTTCGAATGCAATCTGCAGCACCAGGTGCAAGCTGCTCATCCGCATCCATGATGAGAACCCAATCGCTGGTTGCCTGACGAACCACAGAGGTACGAGCATCGGACAAGTCTCCAGTCCATTGGTATGGGATCATCTTGGCGCCATTGCTGACAGCCCATTCGCCCGCACCGTTAAGACGACCAGAGTCGAGAACGATAACTTCGTCCACGAGTTCCTGGGCCGAACGCACACAGTCGGGAAGGGTGGGTGATGAATCTCGGGTGATGACACATAATGAAATGGTGGTCATGGATACCTCCGAACCCCGTGTCGGTCAGAGGAGAACAAACCTTCAGTTTAATTTGCAGAATAAACCATTTTTCTTCTGTCATTACGACCAATTACGCTATCTACAAGAGGTCGAAAATGGGCAAAAAAATGAATACAACCGCTTTAGGTGATGGCACCCAAGTGTTTTGTCTCCGACCACAAGAAGCCAAAGTTCTAGATGACCATGTGGAAGGGTATATGACCCATGGGATCCAAGTAAAACCCGGTCATACCGTGTTCGATATCGGTGCCAATATCGGTATCTTTGGTGTTCGAATGGCTCAAAGATGCGGGGGCGATATCAAACTGATTGCCTTTGAACCCATACCAGAAATCCGGGCCTGCACAGAAGCCAACCTCAAGCCGTGGCCCAACGCATTCGTACTTCCATTTGGAATCGCAAGAGAGAGAGGAACTGCCACATTTACCTATTTTCCAAACGCGCCCTCCCTTTCGAGCGCACACTTGGATGACTGGGAAGGCCAAGACGGTGTACTTGAAGAAGCGGTGGTAGGAAACGCTCGTCATGCGCCCATGTGGTACGCCAAACTTCTCCCCCGATTTCTCGCAGGCCCTTTGGCGCGTTGGCTCACCAAAAATCCCATCGAAGTTCAATGTGAACTCCGTACGGTGTCCGAAATCATGGCAGAACATAATATCGACCAGTTGGACCTTTTAAAGATCGATTGTGAAGGCGCTGAAGAAGAGGCGCTCATCGGTATCTCAGAATCTGATTGGCCAAAGATTCAACAAGCCGTCATCGAAGTCCATGACATCGATGGTCGTTTAGCCAGGGTCGAAGCCATTCTTCGAAAAGCAGGGCTGACAGAGCTTGTGACCGAAAAGGAAGCCGCGTTGGAGAACACCAGACTTTCCAACGTTTACGCTCATCGCCCACGAGATTGACGGATAAAGAATACACGCTATATCCGCCATACAGCATGAATATGTTTGAGTTTGGTGTTTCGTCATTAACAANGAAACATGGGAAGTCGGTGTGATTCCGACGCGGTCCCGCCACTGTAATCGGTCACGCTTCAACAATGACCACTGGGTGTAGACCTGGGAAGGAGTTGAAGACAACGGCCGTAAGCCAGGAGACCTACCATACTCATGGAAAACCTGACCCCGGGTTTATGGGTTGGAGCCGCTGTCTCCTCTCCCATGCCCATGTTGTTCGAGGAGACACAACGATGAACAAAAAATTACTACTTTTGGCTTTATTGGCCGGACTTTCAGTTGCCTGTGATGAAAAGGATGACGCTGATACCGGACACGCGGATCACGATACCGATGCCGACGCGGATGCCGACGCGGACGCGGATGCCGATGCAGACGCTGATTCGGATGCCGACGCGGACGCAGATGCAGACGCAGACGCTGATGCAGATGCAGATGCAGACGACACCGGCGAGCCAGTCGAAGCCGACATTAGCATCGCTGGAGACTGGACGGACAACTGGGGTTCTCAACAGTTGATCGATTCAGAATCGTGGAATGGTTCCGCCATTACAGAATACGACAATGACGCCATGTGGGCCGTTGCACAAAATGGTGCTGATTCCTGGTCGCCCGATTTGTGGTCCAAATATGATTGGGCTTGGGACGCTGATGGCGAACTCTTCTACTGTCAATCAACATATGACGCAGCCACAGAAGAAGAAGCATTGGCAGCAGCAAGTGCGGATGCCGAAGACCTAGAAGCGGGATGCAACTCATTCCCATGGTCTCAAATGCGCGCCAGTCTGGAAATCGATGGTCAATGGTTTCGTGAAGACGGAACGGAATTCAACTTTAGTCCTTTCTATTGGACCGAATCCGTCACGAACGTTGATGTGGTGGGTCACGACAACGATGCAAACTATATAATTGTCGATCTTGCAATGTTTGGCGACGAAGCTGAAGCCCCGTACGGCCGTGCAGACTGGCAAGCCGTCGATGATGGCTATTGGATGTGTGTTTCAGGCTATGCGGAAACCGTAGAGGAACTCGAAGACCTCACAGAAGACGATATCGAAAGCGCATGTGACGGCGAATGGTTTGAATTGCGGAAGCAAATCGAGGTGGCCGGAGAATGGGAAACACTGAGCGGTGATACATTCAAAGTGAGTCCTTTCTTTTGGACAGACTCCAGTGATGACGAAGATGCCGTTTTTCCAATCGATGCCTTCGACAACGAAGTCAACTACCTTATCGTCAACGTCACAGACGTAATCAGCGAAGGCGAACCACCTTTCATTCGCATCGACTGGAACACTGACGGGGATTGGAACATGGTTTGTCCTTCAGCCACAGGTGACACTGTCGAGGAATTGGAAGAACTCACGGAAGAAGACATCACTGCTGCATGTGAAGAATGGCTGGAAGTTCGTTCACCCATCGACATGGATGGCGAATGGTCTCTCGACTACAATCCGTTGGAAGCCGTTTCTGTCTCTCCCTTTTTCTGGAACGAGTCTGAGCTTGATTACTCCATCGAGGCATACAACAATGACGACGCATACCTTGTGGTTTTTGTTGAAGAAGACCTGTATGTTCGTGTGAACTGGCGAGAATCTGAAGACGGTTTCGTCGATATCTACAGTGCAATAGGCGAAACATTGGATGAACTGCTGAGCCTGCCCGATGAAGACATCGAAACTGGTTTTGACTCTACCGATGCTGTAGAAGCCCGCGAATGGCTTGAACTCACCGGAGAATTTTCGGATGGAGATCTAACTATCAGCGCTTTCAGTTGGGAAGAATCGGGAGAGGTTTATGATGTTGTTGCGTACGACAATGACGAAGACTTCCTTGTGGTCTTGCTGCCTGAAGGTGTTTGGGAAGCGGAAGAATCAGCCGTTCATATTCGCGTAAACTGGCAAATTGATGAATCTGATGCATACTCTGTGTGTGTGGACTTGGAAGCCGTTTCGTCAAGTGACAGTTCCATTGATGAGTTGTCTGAACGGACAACGGAAGAAAGCTGCATTTCAGACTTTTGGGTGCCAATCGACTAGTTGATTTGGTTTTCTTTACCCAAAGAAGCAATTCAACTTCCTGGTGGGCCTACGAAACCGTAGGCCCACCATTTTTATTGGTGCGTGCTGTGCATCGCTTTTCCCTGAGCGGGTGCTGTCTGCCACTAAAACCGATAGACCGACAGCCCAACCCAACTGGGAGGACATGTGCTCTCTTTCACGATTCTGGGACTATCCCTCACCCTCGCTGGATGCGGTCCTAAAACAGCCCCTCCAGCCGCTGTGTCGCCCGCTAAACTGTCGATACCTTTTGAGGAATACGATCTCGACAATGGCTTGCATGTCATCTTGAGTGAAGACCATTCCGTACCCTTTGTACAAACCAACCTTTGGTACGAGGTGGGGGCCAAAGATGAGGTCGAAGGCCGCTCAGGCTTTGCACACCTATTCGAACACCTGATGTTCCAGGGTTCAGAGAACATGGACGGTGAATACTTCCAACCACTCCAGCGGGTGGGAGCGCAAATCAACGGTACAACCAACATGGATCGCACCAACTATTTTGAAGGTGTGCCATCAGAACGATTGCCGTTGGCCCTATGGTTAGAAGCAGACCGCATGGGATTCCTCCTGCCGGCACTCACCCAAGAAAAGCTCGACAACCAAAAACTCGTTGTCCGCAATGAACGGCGACAAAGCTATGAAAATCGTCCTTATGGAATGACTTGGTGGTGGCTTTTCGAAAACCTGTACCCAGAAGGCCACCCCTACCACATCCCCACAATAGGCAAGCATGAAGACATCGATGCCGCGACCCTCGAGGACGTCAAAGATTTCTTCAAGCAATGGTACCTGCCCAACAACGCATCGCTCTCCATCACGGGAGACTTTGATCCTGAAGAAGCCAAGGCGCTGGTTCAAAAATACTTCGGAGACCTGCCATCCGGACCCCAACCCGAACCCGTTCTTACAGTAGAACCCACGGTGCTTACAGAAGAAACCATCATCCGGAAAACCGATGATGTTCCACACGACAAAGTGTGGATCGCATGGCACTCCCCCGCCATGTACAAGCCAGGAGACGCGGAGTTAGACACGCTTTCCAGCATTCTCTCCAGTGGAAAAGACAGCCGCCTGTACAAGGCCCTGGTCCAAGACAAACAACTCGCACAAGATATCTCTGCCTACCAAGTATCGATGTTCTTGGGCAGCTTCTATGTTGTAGAAGCCACCGCATCATCGGGGATCGATCCTGATGTACTGGTCGTAGAAATCGACACTCTTCTTGAAAACGTTCGAGAGAATGGCGTCACTGAAAACGAAGTTGAGTTGGCTAAAATCAACTGGGAAGCAGCCTTTTACAGAGGGCTGCGGTCGATTTCGTCCAAAGGCAATCGACTCAACCAGTACTACATCCAAACGGGCGATACCAACTACATCCAGAAGGACCTCGACCGCTTCTTGTCTGTGACACCAGAAGGTGTTCTGACCGCAGCGAAGGGACTGGGTAAAGGGCGCATCGTTCTTCACATCGGACCCGAAGATGAAACTCAAGAGGAGGGCAAGTAATGCGCACATTCATCCTGATTACAAGCGCCATGTTGTCGGCCTCGCCTGCATTGGCATCTGATTTCCGTAAGACTGAACCCGCACCGTTGGAAGCCCGACCCTTTCAACTGCCCGAGGCACAAACTGGACAGCTCTCCAATGGTGTTCAAGTCACAGTGGTCGAAAACAATGAAGTACCCATGGTCAACGTACGGATTGCATTCGATCGTGGCTCTTGGAACGACACCGTAGAAATGGCCGGTTTGGCCAGCGTCACCCTCGACATGCTGAATGAAGGGGCTGGGGAGTACGATGCTTCGGGACTCAGCACTGCCAGCAAACGATTGGCGGCCAACATTAACAGTTGGGCGAGCAATGACGCTTCACAGCTCTCTCTCGGCGTACTGACCAAAAATATAGCCCCAGGCTTGGACCTCCTGACCACCGTTCTCATGGAACCCACATTTGAGCAAGATGATTGGGATCTCATGAAGAAAGATCGGATTGCTGGACTGGCTTCCGCCCGAAACAACCCTCGCTCCATCGCAAGTCGGGTCAGCAGCCGCCTCATCTATGGTGAAACCTACAAAGGAATTTTGAAAACCGAAGAGACCTATGAAGCCATCACCACCGACGATATGCGCGCCTGGTGGGGAACGAACTTGGTTCCAGGCAATGCACAGATATTTGTTGGTGGTGACACGAACCTTGAAACGATTCTCCCCCTCCTAGAAGAGCGTTTTGGTTCATGGACAGGCGAATCCACGAAAGCGGACCGTCTTCAGACGACACAGGCAAACGTAGAACAAACCACGATTTTCCTTGTGGATAAACCAGGGGCGCCTCAATCGGTACTCAATGTGTTCCGATGCCTCGACCTCAAGAAGACAGACGACAACTGGTTCAATGCAACCATGGGCAACATGATGTACGGCGGAATGTTCTCCGCACGTTTGAACATGAACCTTCGTGAAGACAAGGGTTGGACCTATGGCGCTCGCTCTGGCTTGCGATCCGACTACGCTCCTGGCGTTTGGAAAGCCAGCACAAGTGTCAAAACAGACACCACCGCAGATAGCATTTCAGAGATCATGCGTGAGGTAAACGAATCCAAAGCGGACCGCCCCTTCGTGCAAGACGAGCTTTTGGCGACATCTGGATACATGTTGGGGTCCCGCCCAGTACGCTTTGAGCAACCCAGCTACCTGCTCGACCAGATTCAAAGCATCTGGTTGTATGACCTACCTGAAGACTGGGTCACGGGATACGCAGACCGCGTCCGAAATGTGAACACGGAAGCCGCTCAAGCTGCATGGAACGATCAAATCATCGCCGATGAGTTGAGTGTCTTGGTTGTAGGAGATGCGGCAACCATTCGCACAGGCTTGGAAGCTTTGGGCTACCCCATCATCGAACTAGATACCGACGGAAACGTAATGGAGACAATCAAATGAGCATTCGAAGTTCATACATTTGGATGGATGGGGAAATGGTCCCCTTTGAAAATGCGACCACGCACATCCTGAGCCACAGTCTGCATTACGGATTGGGTGTATTTGAAGGCATTCGGAGCTACGACCAAGTGGGCGGTGGCGGCGGTATCTTCAAGTTGGAAGAACACATCCGCAGACTGCTGGATTCTGCCAAGATGTGCCGTATGGAAGTACCATACACATTGGAAGAAATACGTCAGGCCTGCTTGGACACACTCATCAAAAACGAGTTTGAGTCAGCCTATATTCGTCCCCTCATCTACCTCGGAATGGGTGGGATGGGACTTGGTGCCAGAAACAATCCCGTGCATGTATCCATCATTGTCTGGAAATGGGGTGCGTACTTGGGAGACGAAGGTATCCAAAATGGAATCCGCGTCGCCACAAGTTCGTTCACTCGACATCATGTCAATGCAAACCTGCAACGGGCAAAGATTACGGGTCACTACGTCAACTCGATCATGGCGCGCTACGAAGCCAACGACAATGGCTTCGACGAAGCCATTATGCTGGACCATTCTGGCTACGTTGCCGAAGGTACAGGCGAGAACCTTTTCATCATTCGAGATGGCGTGGTCAAAACACCGCCTATCCAGAATATTTTGGGTGGTATTACTCGAAAAACGGCCATTCAGATTCTGGAGAACGAAGGCCTAAAGGTCCACGAAATGTTGTTCGGAAGAGATGCGTTGTACATTTCAGATGAAATCTTCATGACCGGTACCGCTGCAGAAGTCACCCCCATTCGGGAAGTGGACCGCAGAGAGGTCGGCCCCCCAGGGCCAATCACGAAAATGGTTCAGGAAACCTACGTAAATGGTGTACGTGGACAAGTAGACTGGATGAAGCCCTTCATCACCACCTACTAATTGACACGCCACCCCTTCCGCCGCTGCAGTGATCTTTCACTGCACGCGGAAGACACATCAAGCGCGAAGCAAACCCAGTTGCCGCTCTACTTCTGACCACGCGGTGCCCCCATGGGAAGTTCGCCGTTCAACGGCCATTTCCGGCTCCAACCATGACAGCGCTTCTTCGGTAAATGAAGGATGCGCTTCCTTCAAATCAGCCAATGTCAGTTCGGCAAGCGTACACCCTCGAGTCTCACACAACTTGACCAGACCGCCCGCAACATGATGTGCATCCCGAAAAGGAACACCCGTGGAAGCCAGAAAGTCTGCCAATTCGGTCGTGAGCGAAAAATCACCGTGTAAATCGGGTCCACCCATCACCGTCAAAGACTCAAAACACCCAGCCGTGACACTCACGCACGCGATGGTCGTATGCAGCGCATCAAACAACGCTTCGCGATCTTCCTGTAGGTCGCGGTTGTAGGCCATGGGCAATCCCTTGGTCATGGTGATGAGTGCTTGTAGGGCGCCCACAACACGGCCGGACTTCCCGCGAACCAGTTCCGGCGCATCCGGATTTCGTTTCTGGGGCATGATCGAAGAACCTGTACTCCAGGCCTCTCCCAATCGCACCCAACTGAATTCTCGGCTGGACCACATCACCAACTCTTCCGCAATGCGAGACAAGTTGACCATGCTNATCGCACAGACNCTTGCAGCTTCAATCAAGTGATCACGNGCCGCCACCGCNTCCATCGCATTTTCACAAACGGACTCAAAGCCCAACAGCTCCGCCGTGCGNGCCCTATCAATGGGGTGTGGGGTACCCGCCATTGCCGCAGCACCCAGGGGATTTCGGTTTACTCGCCGACGGACATCCGCCACCCGCTCTCGGTCTCTTGATAGCGCCCAAGCATGGGCAAGCAAGTGATGTCCAAACCATATCGGCTGCCCTCTCTGTAGATGAGTAAAGCCGGGGACCAATACACGACCATCAGACTCCACACGATCACAAATGGCACCNATCAACCGTGCAAGCGTCTCATCCAANACATCCAAGCGGCTGCGAAGCCACAAACGGACATCGGTGGCCACCTGGTCATTTCTTGAACGCGCTGTATGCAGNTTTCCAGCCAACGCCCCAACATACTCGCCAAGCCGTGTTTCTACGGCCATATGAATGTCTTCCANGGCAATATCAGGGGNCCAGCCTCCGCGAAGATCATCAGCGACCTTGGCCAANCCCTCTTTGATCGCGCTCGATTCTTCAAGTGTCAATAGTCCGACTTCGCCCAACATCGTGACATGAGCCACAGAGCCAGCAATGTCCTCTTCCCACATCAACAGATCCGTGCCCAAGCTCTCAGAGAAAACCTGCATCTCTTGGCCAGGTCCTCCTTCGAAACGACCACCCCAAAGTGCCATTACTCGCCTCGCTCACGTCTGCGNACCTGTGCCACTGTTCGATANGACAGCGAATACAACTCCATAAAGCCCTCTGCTGCTGTACGGTCAAAGGTGTCTCCATGNGAGTAGGTGGCCAAGCCCTCATCATACAAAGAGTACTTNGANCGACGTCCTGTGATCCGTGCCAACCCTGCAGACACACGCAAACGAACCTCTCCCGTCACAGGCTCTTGGCTCTTGATCAAAAAGGATTCCAAACACTCACGCAGAGGTCCAAACCAGGTCCCATCATAGATGATGTTGGCATAGTCTTGGCTCAGCTTTCGCTTGTAGTTGAATGTCGGCCGATCTAGTGTGATTCGCTCCAGTTCTGTATGGGCCATATGAATCAGTGTTGCCGCCGGCGCTTCGTATACTTCACGAGACTTCAGACCCACCACACGGTTTTCAACCATATCAATTCGACCCACACCAAATGTGCCTGCCAAATCATTCAGATACTCAATGAGCTGAACCCCGCCCATTGGGCGACCATCGATTGCAACCGGAATCCCNTTTTCAAAGGTCATTACAAGTTCAACGGATCCTTTTGCTGCATGGCTGGGGTCNTTGGTCATGCGCCACGCATCNGCGGGTGGCTCNACCCAAAGGTCTTCCATCTCACCGCATTCAATGGCGCAACCCCAAAGGTTTTGATCAATTGAATATGGTTTTTCCCGCGTGATCGGAATNGGGATGCCCCGCTCAATCGCGTAGTCCACTTCAAGTTCTCGTGTGGTCAACTCCCACTCACGAAGTGGNGCGACAATGCCCAACTGGGGGGCCAAGGCTTTGGCGGTAACTTCAAAGCGAACNTGGTCGTTNCCTTTNCCGGTACACCCATGAGAGATGGCGTCCGCGCCATGTTCAAGCGCCACTTCCACAAGCCGTTGNGCCAATAGTGGTCGTCCCAATGCCGTGTGAAGCGGGTACATTCCCTCATACACAGCACTTGCGCGCACGGCTGGCCAGATNAACTCTTCCACGAACCTATCNGTGAGATCATCCACTACAGCATGGGATGCACCCGTCGTCAGTGCCTTATTCTTGATTGCAGCAAGGTCATCGCCCTGCCCCAGATCACCAGTATAAGTAATGATTTCAGCNCCATAGTGTTCTTGCAACCATGGAATCATTACGGAAGTGTCCAACCCACCAGAGTAAGCACACACGATCTTCTTAAATTTCTTGCTCATCACGCCCCCGTCAAAAAACGTGGTGCATGGTATCGCATCCTGAACATTACAGCCCGATCACTCTGCAGCTGTCACCCAGAATTGACGGAGCCGGTATCTCAGANGCNTCTGAGATACCGGCCGCCTTGTCCTTACAAGTACTGTTAGGCTGTTTGCCGTTCGTGCAGGATTCGGTCTACCTCTGGATAAACCCGGTAGTGAGTGATTACCTCACCAAAGGTGTTCTTCCACTGGCGAACGCGCTCGCGGCTTACACCAAATCCATCCGCGATACGCTGGCCACTCTCGCCTCTTGCGAGAGCCTGCAGCAATTCACGAAAATGTGTACGCCCGTATGTCTTGATAAAATTACGAGCGACCCGCTCGCGGCTTTTCGGCGATGCGATGGTCATGATTTCTCCTTTCGCAGAAAGTTACTGTTCCCTATTGTCCCTAATGTACCGACCTAAATCGGCGTTTGTCCCTTGTGTGGGCCTGTCAACCCAGTACCCATCATGACAGATACCCATTGACATGTCAATGTATCGGATCACGTTTTCTTATACTTGATACCGATTCACACCTTTTTCTTACTGAAAGCGATGATAGTTAGAGCTTACCGAAGGGAAATATGAACACCTCAACGCCTCAACGACGCACGAAAATCGTCGCTACGATTGGACCCGCCACAGCAGAACCTGCTCAACTAGTGGAGCTATTGAGCGCTGGAGTGGATGTCTGTCGGATCAACTGCTCACACTCAAATGCCGATGGTATCCGTAAAGGTGTTGCACGAATCCGGCGTGCAGCGATTTCGCTCAACAAGCACGTGGCCATCCTTCTCGACTTACAAGGGCCAAAGATTCGGACTGGACCCGCCGAATCCCCTACAAATCTTCAAGATGGCGACATCCTGACCATCGTTATGGATGAAACCCTTGAGGCAAGCGGAACTCGAGTGGGAACAACTTGGCCAACGATGGTCACAGATGTACAAACGGGCGAACGCGTGTTGTTCGCAGATGGGGCACTCACCGGAGATATTCATGCCATTCGGGAAAACGAAGTCGACATCAAAATCGATCACGGTGGTTTGTTGGGCGCCCACAAAGGCATCAACCTGCCCGAAAGCAACATCCAAGCACCTGCACTCACAGACAAAGACCGTGAAGATTTGGCCGTCGGTGTTGCGGCGGGTGTCGACTATGTGGCGCTATCTTTTGTTCGCAATGAAAAGGACATTCAGGTCCTTCGAGATGCCTTGACAGACTTGGGGCAAGCAGAACTTCCCGTGATTGCCAAAATCGAAAAACCGCAAGCCGTCGAAAACATCGAAAGTATTTTGACTGGCGTACAGGGAATCATGGTGGCGCGTGGCGATTTGGGTGTAGAACTTCCCCTTGAACAAGTCCCAGTCATCCAGAAGAAACTCATCAATGCTGCCAACCGCGCTGGCGTACCCGTCATTACCGCAACGCAAATGCTCGACAGCATGGAGCGAAACCCTCGCCCAACGCGCGCGGAGACTACAGATGTAGCGAACGCCATCATCGACGGAACGGATGCTGTCATGCTCTCCGGAGAAACTTCGGTCGGTGAATTCCCCTTTGAAGCGGTTCGCGTCATGGACCGTATCGCTCGCGATGTAGAACGCAGTCACTTTCTTCAGGCAGCCGACATTTCCTCCATCAGCGCACTCGCGGGCAACAAACACACTGTCGCCCGCTGTGCATGTCAGGCAGTAAATGAAGGGAACCGCCCCATGGTGGTCTTTACATGGTCAGGAAGAACGGCGGTCCTCGCATCTAAAGCGCGAGTACGAGCGCCCATCTTTGCGCTCACTCCAAACAAAACCGTATGTGACCAACTCTCTTTGGTTTGGGGTGTCACCGCTGTACGCATGCCTATGTTTGAAACCACAGATGACATGATTGCTGCCGGTGAAACAGTACTCATGGACGAAGGGCACCTTCCCAAAGGCGTCGAAGTCGTCGTTTTAGCCGGCCACACCCATACCCGGGGAACGACCAACCTGATGAAGATAGAAGTCTTAGACGGTCAATACAACCGATAGACACCAACGAAAAACGCCGACCTTGTGGTCGGCGTTTTAGCGTACGTATGAGGATCAACTCCTCTGTAAAGGCTTACATCCAGCCAGCAATCATCTCGTCTGTCAAACGGCCAGGGTGACCGCGCCAGATGATCTTGCCACCCTTGACGGCAGCCGCAGCAGGAATGCCACTGACGTTGAACGCCTTAGACATTTCGCCATCTTCTTTTGCCATTGGGTAGGTCAGCTTTTTCTCATCAATGAACTCGGTGATCTTCTCGTCTGTAGCGGAACGAGTAACCTTGGTGAGTCCAACCATTTGGAGCTTACCTTTGTTCTTGGTGTAAATGGCTTCCATGTTCGGCACTTCGCGCTTGCAGTGCGGACACCACAGTTCCCAGAACACAAGCAATGTGGGTGTGTCACTCGCCAAGTCAATCTTGGTTTCGTTCTTGTACCACTTCTCAATTTTCAGGGTGCTTGGAGCGGGCTTACCGATCACTTCAAGCTCTCGCTCAAGCTTGCGGGCGCGACGGTACGCTGTAGTGGATGAATACTTGGCCTTCAGCTCTTTAAGCTTGGCCTTCGCTACATCAATCTTTCCAGCTTGAACGTCTTTGGTCAGGCCTTCATACAAGGTCGCAGCAGCCTTTTCCGCTTTTTCGTCACGGGGGGCAGCCTTACCACCAGCCTTTGCTGGAAGTTCTTCTACCTTCTTTTCGAGGGCTTCAACTTTTGCTTCAAGAGCTTGGACGCGGTCGGCAGTGGCACAACCAGCAAGGAAACTGAGTACAGCTAAACTAAAAAGTCGGGACATGGACATTTGGGTCCTCCGATACAGGATTATGCGGTTTTACCGCGTTCGATTGTCGAGGCACGTATCGACGAGTACGCCACACGGCAACCCCAACCATTGATTTTCGCTATCGATTGGAAAACTACTGTTCTTTCGGGACCGCTCGCACCTGTAAAAGGTCGATGTTTGCTTCTACAAACCCCTCGGAGTCCATCATCGTGTGAACACCATCTTCCCACCGTGACACCAGCGAGTCATCGGCCTTCAAACGAGCCTCATACGCACCTGTTGTCATGAATACAGAAGCACCTTCCAGATCATCTTTGGCCGGCTTGAGTGTTCCAACCATCATTCCATCAAACTGAGGGATCGTTCCTTCAATCGAAATCTCTTTCGTTTCAATGACTCGATCATTCTTGTCACGAATGGTGGCCAACAGTTTCAGATCCGTCATCTCAAACTTGCTCTTGTTCTGAAGCAAGAAGTGAAAGATCGTAATGTTTTCTTCCCGTTGATCAGGCAACTGCATCCATGAACTGTTCTTCACGAACACATATCTGTCTGGGTTGTAGATCGGATCGTGTGATTGACGAGTTTCAGCGTCTGCAAAATAGTAGGCAGGAACCACTTCATCCGTTTTTACAAACCCAGAAACGCCTTTGGCATTCTGAATGTTGTACCAATCACCACGTTTACCCAACAACTTGAGTGTGGAATCTTTCTCGATGCTGCCCACGGTAGCGGCACCATCTGCAGGTTCAGCCCGAACCGACGCATTCGTCGAAGAAATCATCTCCGTCAATTGAAGGCCCGATGTACCACCAATCAACTGCAGGTCTTCTTGAGAAGGCATGCGAGAACCGTAGTACACCATGCCCGCCGCACCCGCGAGGGCCACCAAAGCGAGAACCACTGCAAGCGGTGCTTTGGAACGAGAAGATTTGTACTCCCAGTCATCGTCGTCATCATCGGAAGCACCAGCGGCACCAAACAACTCCGACAGTTCAGGTAGTTCGCTTACATACAACCAATCAGACGCACCCGGGGGTTGAACCATATCTCCTGGTCCAAGTCGTCCCGACGATACCAACTCTTTGAGTTCGCTCAAATCTTGAGCTGAAAACTGATGGTCGCCCTGTGTGACGAGCCAGCGTGCCATTGAATGCTCCAAAAACTGATGAATTTGGGTGTAAATTAGAGTTTGGATGTACCCTCTGGCCAATGGATAGGTCAAGCATCTCAACCCGTATTGACTGTCAACTGACAAGCCTACAGTCCAGGATCGTTCGCCAATGGGGTGGCTGAACTCGATACTCAGAGATACCGTTAGGCCTCGTTCCGCCCGGAGTCCTTTGTGCCATTTGAGCCGATTCCACTGCTCATTCTCATCGATGACACACGGTCATGGTGTATAAAAGTGGTTCCGCAACTACAAGACATGCTTGAAAAGCGCGGCTTCATTGTAGACACACACCGGATGCAAGACGGCCCCATCACATTGAATGGACATCGCGCCGTCCTTTTGGGGGCGCCCACATTCGGGTTGGGCATCAATGAGCGTCCACCCACAGATGAATTTGCGTCCTACGTCGAAGCCATAGATGGTTTGGATGAAGTACAAATCGGGGTGTTCACGGTCTATGCGCTTCGCCCTGGTGATGCCTTGCACCGACTAAAAGGGTTGGCACTTCGGGTGGGCGCACGATTTATCGCCTGGAACGCATATCCTCGTTGGGATCTCACAAGAGGCTCTCATATTCTTCCCGCAGAATGCATGGTACGTGTTCGATGAATGAAACAACCACATCCGAAGTTTTCGCTGCCTCTTTGAGGGCGGCCGAGGATCGGTTGCGAGCCGTTGGTTTTTCTGGGCGCAATGCCTACGCAGCCCTGTGCCGCGATCTTGCACAACGACTGAAGATCCCAGAACACCTTTGGCTGGATGGCCCTGATGCGCCACCGGAAGCAAAGTTAGATCGAATACCGCTGACTACGGAACTCGACCTGTTCGGTCTGACCTACGAACGTTTCTTCCCAGAAGTGTTCAAGGCCGAGCGTGGCCAATACTTCACTCCACGTCCATTGGTTGAACTAATGGCCGATCTGGCTCAAATTCGCCCCGGAGATCGCGTCTTAGACCCCACTTGTGGTTCTGGGACATTTCTCGTGGTGGCACACGGTCGGGGAGCAGATGTGGACGGCATTGAGGTCGACCCCGAATTGGTCGCTTTGTGTCGGCTCAACCTCGCCCTTCACGGAGCAAATCCACGTTCTGTAGAACAAGCAGACTTGTTTCGACTTCCTGCCGAAGGCACCTGGGACGTCATCTTAGCAAACCCACCCTTTTCTGTTCGCATCGATCATCCAGACGCATTGCGAAGATTCAGCCTGGCGCAGGGGCGAGCCCGAGTGGCCTCAGATACACTTTTCCTTCAAGCAGCCCACGACCGTCTACGCCCTGGAGGGCGTCTCGCCGTTGTACTGCCTCGTTCAATCCTGGCAAATGAAAGCTACTCTTGGCTGCGCCAATGGGTTCAAGCTCGGTTTGTCAGAAGAGCCATCGTTTCTTTGCCTGAAGGCGTATTTCGACCGTTCGGAGGTACAACCGCACGGGCCGCCGTACTGGTTCTGGAAAAACATCCTGCCCCCCTCGAACCTTGGGCGGTGGGTGTCATCGAACACCCTGGCTACGACCCATCCAGAAAGAACTACCGAAAAACCGAACAAGACGACCTCACCACACTTCGCATCAATTGGAAAAACGGGAGTCTGCCTACCGCCCCTTCACATGCTTATTCCTGGGTCCCTGAAACCATTCTTGGGGAGTCCACCATTCCAGATGATGTACCGGTTCTCGCCTTAGAAGAGATCGCCCCTCTCGCACCCGAGCAGTCGTTTCGACCATCCGACACGGGCAACACGATGTTTACTGAGGTCGATTTGGCAGATGTGGACAAACGTACAGGGGAAGTCAGTGGCGCACGGTTGCGTGCTGGAACCGACTTCAATGGCTCAAAAACCCCATTCACAGAGGGCGACCTCCTATTTGCTCGAATGCGGCCCAGCCTCAACAACGTTGTCATTGCGCAAAGACCCCACCCAGATCTCCCAACACAGATGTGCGGATCTTCGGAATGGGTGCGCCTTGCTCCCCTTCATGACCGTCACTTTGCATTGGTTGCAGCTCGATCAAGTTTTGTGAGAAACCAGCTCAAGTCTACAGGTGGACAGACCAGACCCCGAATCAAAGCAGACGATCTCCCCGACCTGCTGATTCCAGACCCCGGGGCAGACAACCGAAAAACCATCGACCGGATTGTCGGGGCAGCGATGAAAGCCCGGCTCGATGCACGACGGCAATTGGATGCGGTGGCCGCCCTATACGAACAATACGGCCGTGGAGAGATCGACGAAAGAGCGTTGTCGATTGCCTTGAGCAAACTATCCTGAAACCGGATTCACCCGCAGTCTTATATTGCGTAAAGCGGTCGCCAGTGTGCGCCCCATTTTCCGAGCATCCGGGGCTGTTCCAATCAACTTTTGATTAAGCTCCAACTCCAAGTACACAGCCCCATGCTCATCGCCATGCCGGGTCGCTGCGTACATCAACCCATCTTTTGCCGAATAGGGTTCATTGAGCGCGACATTTAGGCCCGTCTTGGCAATTTCAGCTTGAAGTCGTAAAGCCACGGACTCAAAAGGGTCATACAAGACCCCCAGATCCATCGTTCGCTTCTCCTCTCCAAACTGGGGCGTAAAGGAGTGGACAGCAAGAAGTAGAACATCTCCAGGGCTGTTGATGCGCTGAGCCACAGCATGGTCAACAGCAGCATGGTACGGCGCATGGTACTTCTCCAAACGCCTATCGACTTCTTCAATCGTCAGCCGCTTATTGAAGCTAAGAACACTCCCTTCAACCGCACATCGAATCAGGTGTTGATGATCGGGGGCGCGGTTCGCGTCACACAGCAACCGAGAAAATCGCGCAAAAACTCCCAGCGATTGGGTTTGACGGATCAGCTCTCGACATACCGTTCTGGCACCGATGTCCCATCCCCAATGGGTAGCCAACCAATTTCTATCTGTACGGGTCGTTCTCAATGGTGCAGGTATGCGACGAGAAGAGTGCTCACATGTGACCAAAAGTGGCCCTTTTCCGGGAAAACCATAAACTTCATGGCTTTCATGTATTTCGTGAATCGGCTTCATCACGTGCATCCTACAAGGTCTTGTTCAGATTGTGCAGTCATTGTGTTTGTGGACGTCTCGCCCGTACCGAGCCACATTGGACGTCAATATCCGCGAACATAAGGATCGAATACCCATGTGGACTCTGCTACTTTGGCTGGCTTGCAACAATGCACCCAGTACCGAACTGCCCCCAGAAGGTGTGTTGGCCCGAGAAAAAATGGCGCAGTCCCTCCAAGACAGGGATCCAAGTATCGTTTCGCAGACTGCAAAAGAAGCCTCAGTGTGGGAAGGCAAGGATCCGGCACTCGATAGACTCTTGGGCGATGCCCTGGCCAATGTCTTGATGCACCCAGCCGATGGCCTGCGTCTCCTTGAAGCCAACCCTCTGCCAACCGATAGCGACTGGGTAACAGCCCACCTTTCCGCAACCATGCGAAGTGGAGACACCACATCCATGGATGCAGCATGGACTGCTGCTGGTCACCCAGCGCTCAATTTCAATCATCCGGTCGTCCATCAAATTGTGCGACGGATGTTGGCCAACCCCCAAATCGGACCCGACATGATGGCCAATGCCATTTCCTCATGTTCCCTGCTGGATACCCAACCACAAGTGGGTAGAAAACCACTCGATCAACGGGTCGATCCCGATCTGCTAAAAGTCGCTCCCATGGTCGGGGCCACCCAAATTGTAATCGGGCGTCCGCCATTTCGGGGAGATCCTGAACCCACGTCCAGCCGGGGGCCGATTTATTGTTCGTTCAAGGTTCTGCTCAACGAATGGCCAACACCGCTCCCAAAAACCATGACCGTGGGGCTAACGGACGGAGTGCAACGGGTCTTTATCGACATCAAATCGAACAATGGTGAAGCATGGGCTTTTGCGACATCCGATCCCGATGCCGCTGGGCGATGGCTACAAGCGACCCAGCTTCTTGGAACACCCGGCGGAGAGACCGCTGTACGAGCCCGATATGCTGAAGGATTATGGAACCAATGAACATGCTCAACCGATTGTTTTTCGCATGTCTCATCGTTGGATGTGCCAACAAAACACCCGATGAAACTGAGACCAGTGGAGCCACCAAACACACACTTTTTCCTTTTCCAAGCATGCACCAAATGCATGATGGGCATGTCGCACTGCCCGACAATCTACCGATGGCCATCGATGGAACGCCGATCGACACAGAACGAGTGGCCTGGAGAACAGGATTTTCTGTTGTTCAGTCCTCTGTCGTTGTCCTTGAACAGCGGATTGATGCGGACAGTCTTCCCCAACAAGATGCGCCCACCACCGATGGTTCTGTACAAATATGGGACATCACAACCGGGACCCCCATCCGCTGTTTCGCTGAACTCGATCAAGCGGAGCCTGTAGAGGACGAAATCCCAACCCTGCTCGTTCGGCCACAAGACGTTTTCACGCCTGGCCACCAAATTGCGGTGGTTGTGACCGATGCCGTCCAGACCGTGGATGGCGCACCGTTGCCTACCGTTCCCTGGTACCGAGATGTCATCGCAGGCAATCCTTCAACAGACTTGAAAGATTGGGAATCCCACTACCAAAACCTAGATGAAACACTCCGGTCGCTTGGTGTCGGGAACATTGCTCTCGCCTTTGACTTCCCGGTTTCAGATGGAGGACAGCCTGTTCGTCATGTAGCCGATCAAGTCGGGGTCCCAAGCAGCTACTCAATCGACGAAGTTCGCTCAACAGATGACGGTATTCTGATGGCGGAAGGCGGATGGAGACGACTACAGGGCAGCTACGATGTGGACAACTGGCTCGTCGAGGACCTGTACTTTGAACTCGATGAGATGGGCATGCCCATCCAACAAGAGACCGGGACAGCTGAACTGTTCATTTATATGCCAGAAAGCACCCGGAACATGGATCCTGGAACTGTACCTGTGTGGATTTTCGGACATGGCTTATTTGGCTCTCCCGATGAATATCTAGGTACTCAAGAAGATCGATCAAAAGTCGCCAAACTGGCGGACGAAGCCGGAGCGATCGTATTTGCAACCGTCTGGCGAGGATTCAAGTCGACAGATCGTATTCACGCAATTCATGTGGCCGAAGACTTTGCCCGCATACACGAAATCACCGAACGTCTGACCCAAGGGGTCGCCAATGTGATCGCTCTTTCTCGACTGATTCAAGAAACGGAAATTTTGAGTCACCCAGAACTGTTGGGACTTCCCGACAGCGGAGACATTCGCTACTACGGAATTTCACTCGGTGGAATCGCAGGCGCTGTAACGGTTGCCAACAATCATCGAATCAGTCACGCCGTACTTCATGTCGGAGGTGGCGCATGGTCCACCATGTTGGAACGTTCCAGCCAATGGATTCCCTTCGACTGGTTGATGGTCGACTATGTGCCATCCCCCCAAGACAGGCAACTGCTCTACGCCTTGAGTCAACTGTATTGGGACCCCGTCGACCCAATGAACCATATCGACGCACTGAAAGATCGGAATGTCGTGTGGCAAGAAGCCATCGGAGATGAACAAGTAGCAAATATGACGACCCGAATGCTCGTTCGTGCGGTCCATGCCACGCAACTAGAGCCAATCGTAGAGCCAGTAGAGGGAGTCCCGACAATGTCTGGACCCACCTTGCTTCCCGCATACGTGCAACTCGATCCTGAAGTCCCGTTGCCAAACTTGGAGAACCGACCGGCTGCACCCAGCGGGGCACACTCCAACCCACGCACATGGCCCGGCGTCCGAAAACAAATCGCAGAGTTTCTAGACTGGTACGAACCCGGGAACCTGAACCACTACTGTGGAGATCTTCCTTGTAGCGAATCCAACCCGGGCTAGGGCATCATCTGAGAAGCCGGCGTGAGTTCACTGCCTGAACTTTCGACACGCACATGTACTCTTCGATGAATGTCTTCAATCGGGTTGCCGCCAACGACTTCGGGTGGAAGCCAAGATGACACTTCATGTACCGACAATGTCACCCGTTGATTGGGCTTCAAGCAGTATTCACGAATTGTAGGCGCGCCCGAGTTCATTTTGCGCCAAGCTTTGACCACCGTTGGTTCATCACCAGAGGCGACTTCACTAAAGTGAGCCGACCATATCGGGGGCAGTCGAAACAACTCACCTCGTGGGTTGATTCTTAAGGTTCTGCCGTCCTTGGCCTTAAACTCCAAGTCACCACCACCAACAACAGGTTGCATGTGGGTCACCCAGTCCCCACTGCCTTCAGGCCCCGTTGTCGTACCAATCACCCATTCAAAATACACACAACTTGTTTTACTGAACGGTGCCTCTACAACACGCCCCTTCACGGTCGCTTGAACAGGTTGATCGATGTCCCAAGTTGCCACGTCACCGACTGTAACCTCCTCAGCCATCCCAGGTTGAGCGGCATTACACACATCATTGCCAACGATCATGAAGAATGGAGTGAGAAGGTATGCGAACATAGGAACAGAATATCGCTACGGAACGCATAAATGAGTCTTCGCACCAAAATCGTGTCGCTCATCATCGGCACAATTGCTTTGATCCAGCTTGCTTGGGGCCTGAGCGTGGTGCGTTCAGATGCTGCGCTGCTCGAACTTGAGGCACAGCGCAGAAGCCGGGCGATCCTACACGCCATCGCTGCACCCGCAGCAATCCATATGGCCAGCATGAAGTTTGAGACACTCGATGCTGTACTGGAAGTCTACAACCGACGCTCCAGAGGAGAGCTTGCATTTAAGTGGATCGCCATTTTGGACATGAATGGAAAAGTGGTCTCTCATACAGACCCGCGCCAATTTGGCCAAGTCTACACGGATGTATTCACGCGGCGAGCCATGGTGTCTGGGCGTTCGTTAACCAATACCATCGAAACCGATGCAGGTAGAAAAATCCAAGTTTCTATGCCGATTCACTCGGGGCTCCGCTGGGGAACGATCATCGGACAAACCTCGCTGGCGGGACTGGATTCTCGGGTCATCCAAAATCAATGGATCGTGCTGATCTCCACCCTACTCATTGCCATGTCGACCGCAATTCTGATCAGTACACTATTGGGACGAATGGTCTTTTTGCCCTTGGAGCGGTTCGCTCAAACATCCAGAAGCATCGGTAGCGGTGACTTTACATCCAGGGCCGATGTACCCGACACCAACGATGAAATGGCTCTTCTGGGTCATACGCTCAATGAAATGGCAGATAAAGTTGAAACCCAAACCATTCAATTGGAAGCAAAAGTCAGAACCCGTACCAAGGAGTTGAAAGCTGCCAATTCCGCCTTGGAAGAAGCCAACCAAAACCTCGCCAATGCCGTGGATGAGCTCGAACGTTTGGCCAGCACCGATGGATTGACCTCCCTTACCAACCATCGAACCTTCCAAGAGAGACTTGCAGTAGAGGTGCGGCGTTCAGAACGTTCAAAATCACCGCTTACCATTCTCATGATTGATGTAGATCATTTCAAAACCTACAACGACATGCACGGACACCCAGCAGGGGACAAAGTGTTGGTTCAAGTCGCACGAATTTTTGAAGAATCTCTCCGAAACACAGACGTAGTCGCCCGGTACGGTGGAGAAGAGTTCGCAGTTCTGCTTATCGATACACCGTTGTCCTTTGGAGCAAAGGTGGCGGACAAGCTTAGGAACAGCATCCGACAAACAGATTTTCCAGGCGCCGACCAATCACAACCGAATCAACGAATCACCATCTCCATGGGAATGGCTGGGTGGCCGATACACGGAACGACACCGGCGGGCCTGGTCGAAGCCGCTGACCAAGCGCTGTATGACGCCAAACGAGCCGGCAGGGATCAAGTCAAGATGTACGGAGGTTCAAAAACATGAAGATATGGTTTTTCGCTATGCTGTTGATCTTGGGGTGCGAAGACCGCCCAGAGACCGCACGCACACGAATAGACCGTGTTTCAGCCGAAGTCCTGTACGCACAGGCTCGGGAATCCGTGCAAAAAGAGGGGATAAAAGAGCTCACGTGGGCCGTGACGCCCTTTGTGACAACCACCTCTGTCGATGAACAATATCGTTCAACCATCAATTTGGTTTCCCAAAAATTGGGCATACCCATGAACATTTTGGTGGGTCAAAATTATGCAGACGTAGAGAACCTATTGCTGTCCGGTGACGCCGATATCGCCGTCATGAGTCCGTACGCCTACGTACGGGCAAAGGAGCAGGTTCCAGACATTCAAGTGTTCGCTACGCACATCGCAAACGGGACCGAATCGTATGGAGCCTACATTTTGGCCCGATCCGACAGTGGCATAAACAGCCTTCAAGACATCAAAGGCAAACGATTTGCTTTCGTAGACCCGCGTTCTACNTCAGGGTGGCTGTTTCCAGCATCNCGAATGATGGATGAAGGAATCAACCCNCTTGAAGACATCGAAGGTCACTTTTACGGCAACCATAAACGTGTCATCGAAGCCATCGTGAATGGTGATGTGGCCGCGGGCAGNACCTATGANGGGGCACTTGCGACCGGCAGGGGGAACATTCCTGGTGCAGAAAACCTTGAGGTCATCGCCAGGACTCAACGCATCCCCTACGATGCCTATGTCTTACGCAAAGACATCCCACAGGGCGTAATCTTGGGTTTACAAAAAGCACTAAGCAGCGTTTCTATTCGGGATGCTGATGGGCGTTCAGCATTGGCACCACTCATGGACATCAATGGATTTATCCCAGCTGACAATACCGACTATAAAATTGTCCGTGCTGTAGACTCTCAGGTCCGTGAACTCATAGAAAGGGGCGGTAACCTGCCCAAAGTCATTTCATTTCCTACCGAATCGGACACACCGCAATGACCATACCCATCCCTACACAAACAGCCGACCTCCTCACACTGAGTGCAGCACTCGACAAAGCATCTCATGCGGAACGCATCAATTGGATGCGGGGCCTGTCCAAGAAAGAACTGCGAACCCTATACACCATGTCTGAAGGCGTTCTTCCTCTCTCTGTTTCACACTTTCACGCTGACAGTGGTGAAGTCGTGATCCACCACGGACAAAACTCATTGGCTGCCTTCAACGTCTTCCAAAAACGTTGCGTACTTCAGGACGGCACAGTTCAAGGCTACAACCACCAGACTTTGGCTTGGCTAACGGGTCCTGGACATTTCGTTCTTCAAAATGACGGAGATGAAGTCCTCTTTGACTACACGGTTTTGCCATCTGATTCCCATGCTGAATTCCCACCACTGCAATCGAACACAAAAGGGTTGAGTACCCTCGTATATGGCCACATGGTTGATCGTGTTCGACGTGTATCGAACCACTGTGTCATCGGGACCGCATTCAAAAAAAACAAGCCCGCTGGCGCTTGGTTCATGCTGCTTCGTGAGGGCGATACCGCTCCAGCGGATTAGAGGGCCGCGTCTGTTGGAGGCGTCATGAAATGGTTGTTGGTATTGGCCATGTGGTCAACTTCTGTTGCACACGCACAGGTAAACATCGAGAAACTTCGTTCTGTTGATTTGGAAGATGGATTGAGCGGATCGGTGGGACTGTCCACAGCACTCAGCACAGGAAATGTGCAGTTTGCAGATTTTACTGGCACTGCGCACATGGAGTTCAAGAAAGACAAAGATCTACTCTTTTGGATCATGAACGGTCGGTTTGCGGCCAAAAGGACACAGTCAGACCTGCTTGAAGAGCCTTCCATCAGTCTGTGGGATGAAGAAGCACACTTTTCCAATCTGATGCTTCAGCACATTCGCTACAACCGAGCCATCAACGACAAATTTTGGTGGGAACTGTATGCTCAATACGAGTACAACGAATTCCTATTGCTGGACCGACGCGTGCTTGGAGGTAGCGGCCCACGACTAGCGCTGTTGGATGCACCCAAGGGTGGAATGTGGGCTGGTACCAGTGCCATGCTTGAAAGTGAACGACTGAACCCGGAAGGTATCGCTCCATCCCAATCCGCAGAATACATCGATGTCCGGTGGTCCACCTACATCACGGGAACACTCACCCCATCTGACACCACTACGTGGGTGACAACCATCTACATCCAACCAAGAATCCAAGATTTTGCAGACTATCGTTTCTCTGCGGAAACCGGACTCAACCTCAAAGTGAACAAGAAACTTTCCTTTTCCTTGGACGCAAAGCTTCGACACGACGAAACACCACCCGTCACTCCCGATGGAAGTGCTGAAGTACTGACCACAGACATGAGGGTTTCAAATGGTTTGAAGGTCTCTTGGTAAGCCCATTGCGCGAACCTTGACCGCAACACTAGCCATTCTTGGCCGGAATAAAGCTCATTGCCCTTTCTGCCATGGCCGTGATGGTCAAACTGGGGTTCACACCAAGGTTGCCACCGATCATTGATCCATCGATCACATACAGGCCTGAATATCCGTAGACGCGGTTCTGTATATCGATCACACCCGTCGCCTCTGTGGCCCCCATGGCACATCCACCCAATATGTGGGCCGTCGTGGGAACGTCCAAAAGCACCTCGGTCACCGAACTGACTGGAATTCCATCCAATTTCTCCGCGATCCTTTTTGCTGCATCATTGGCTGCCGGAATGTAGCGTGGGACCTTACTGCCCTCGGCATCGGTGGTGATGGCATGCGAAAATGGCCACCACCAGCGCCTCTTTAGTTTCATCCGTAGGTGTCCTGGCACTGTTTGCATAACCAACAAGATGAGCGACTTCCTGGCCCATCCAAATGGCCAAAGGGAGCGAGCAAAATCGATGGGGTGTCGTACACAGGTGGCAACCCAACGGAGCGCCCTGGGTACAGACCCACCACCATCCGTCAAAAGCGTAGACAAGCTGGAGAGCGCATCAGAACCGGATGAATACCGAACAGGCTCCAAATGGGTGTGTTCATCCAGTGCAACCTTTGAAGTGATGGCCACCCCTTCCGTCATATCCGCATTGCCATCTCGAAGACTCACGCCAACTATCGCTTCATTGTTGGTCCGCAGATAGTTCCCAAGCTGGTTCGATAGGTTCGGCAACTGACCCTTGTTCTTGCAATGCAATAAAAGCGGGACCGTACCCAACACACCACCGCTCAGTACAACCTGCTTGGCCCTCATGGTGCGACGATTCTTGAAAAAGTGCGCCGTTGATCGCTCTAAAGAAAGTACATATCCACCATCTTCGGACTGCTGTAAGCTGGTGACCCGTGTTTCTGGGATGACCTTTACACCCAGCTTTTCGGCCAAATAGAGATAATTCTTGTCCAGACTGTTCTTGGAATTGTACCGACAACCCACCATGCAGCCACCACATTGGATGCAACCTGTACGACTGGGACCTTTGCCACCAAAATAGGGGTCGGGAACTTCCTTCCCGGGTTCACCAAAAAACACCCCCAAGGGAGCAGGAACAAACGTGTCGTCCGTACCAATCTCTTTGGAATAGTCGTGAATAATTTCATCTGCCAAAGTCCGATGAGGAAACGGTGTCACACCCAACATTGTCTTGGCCGTCGCGTAAAAGCTGGGCATGACCGATTTCCAATCTTCCAGATCACGCCATACTGGATCGTCCCACGCTTCATCTTTGGGTACGGGCAAAGTGTTGGCATACACCAAACTGCCACCGCCCACTCCAGTACCACTCAATATGAACACGTCCCGAAGCAAGGTCATTCTGAAGAAACCGTAGCAACGCATCCAGGGCAACCACAGGTATTTATGGATGATCCAATTGGTCTTTGGGTAGTCCTCTTGATGCCACCTTTTGCCCATCTCAATCACGGCAACGGAGTAGCCNTTTTCAGCCAACCTCAAAGCAGAGACAGAGCCACCAAAGCCCGAACCGACGATCACAAAATCAAAGTCAAAGTCAGCCATTACTCCTCCTCTCCAGCAATAATGACCCGAGGTTTCTTTCCGATCCACTTACCCATTACCTGACCATCCACTACATCGATTCGCCCAAATGGGGTTGGAAGTTCCCGGGCGGAAACAAGATCAGGAAGTATGGTGATGCTGTCTCGTGACGCGCGAACCCGGTCTAAAGCCATCAAGGCAAACATAGATGCTGAAAGAAGATCATCCCCCTCTACAAGCGCTCCGCGCGTAGGATGAACAGCGGTTGGAATTGCTCCCGTCGGCGAAGCGAGTGCCGCCAAAACATCGATGGGGTCCGCCATTGTCGGCTCCGCACGTTCAGCCACAACCGATAGGAGTGCCGTTGCAGCGGGATGAGCGCCACCATGAAGAAAGACTCCACCACCATGGCAGTGTTTGTCTTTGACATGTGCCATGGTTTCCAGCACGTCCGGGTTTCGCACATCGATGATGCCAACCCAAGCGACCGCCAACATGGCCGCTGCTGCACCATTGGGAACTCTTCCCGGCGCAGCAGACCAAGGTGCGTCACCCAATAAACTGCTGAGTGCCTCCCGAGCCTGCCCACCCGCCAACGCCCACTGATTGTGAGAAGGGTCCACACTTCGCAATTGAACAGAAGAACCCAACAGTGCCGCCGTACGCCAAAGCGCGGTCCACCGACCGGAGCCATCAGCACCAAAAAACAAGCGGCCTCCCGGCTCTCCAGGATCATCGACCAAACGATTTAATAAGCGTCTCCAAGCACCAAGGTTTTCATCCCGCCAACCCGCATCTTGTGTCCATCGAACAAATTCAGATGCAGCCCAGGCCAACATTGCTGCGTCTGCTGGGTCTTCAGCCGGCAATGTCCCATCCCGACGCACTCGATTCATCCACCCGGACAGACGTGTTCCTGCGCGCCGAACGAAACCCATTCGAGCCAAGGCCACTGCTGCAAGCAAACCGGCCACACCGGTTTCTCCAGTATCCAACAGGATTCGCTGTCTACATGCAACAAAGAGATCATCATGTCGTTCAAGTTGAAACTTGGCGCCCGATGCCAATACTCCACGCCTGTCGGCCAACGCGCCTGACCATAAGCTTTGGCCCGTAGTGCGCATCAACGTCGACGGCGTGTTCGGTGGAGGCTGCAACACAACGAACCGGCTGAATGGTTCACCTGGGGTCATCGTGGTGCGATACACCTCTGCAGCCGTCGCTTGACCCGCAGGACACCGGATGTGAACGTTGCCCGACATGGTGGGCGCCCCCGAATGAACCAGGCCGGAGAATCGATGAAATGGATCTGCACGACCATGAGCGCCCTGTAGAATTTCATCTCCATGCCTGGATACGGCCAAGATCGGCGTCCCATCCGCGGTCCATAGACCTTCCTTATCACGGTTGAGTTCAAATACTGGAGTTGCACCTTCATTGCATGCGGGACGAATAGCAAACGCCAGCCGCACTGGACGAGGTGCAGGCCCACCCAACTCCAGCTTCGCGTACAACACCCAAGCCACTTGGCCTTGTAAAACCACCGGCCAGTGATGCATCGTGAGCGTGAGTACTCCGCGCGTAAAGCTGGTCACAACGCTTAGCCCATCATCGCCACGACGCTGATGAACCACGTCCGTCAAATCACCAGGCTGACCGGGGACTCGACCGACAACGCAGCCATCGCGCCCCTCGCCGAACCACACCGACACCGTGGGTCCCAAACCCACGCCACACCAACCAAGCGGATCGACCCAAGCCACACCCTTTCGGCCTGGAATTCCCACCAATGTGCGATCCCTACCCGCCAACACTGGATGGAGTCCCATGGGTGGTAAAAAGGCTGGATCGGCCGGATCAAGCTGTCTCATCATTCCAGCAGGCCAAGGCACTGGGTTTTGAGACCGCAACACTTCACCCGTAAGAGTCGCTCGCGTCATCTGCTGCGCCGGCAACACTTCAATTGCTGGCATGCGCCCCAACAGCCCCGTCAGTGCGCGTGCGCAGGCTGCCGTCTGCTCCACTTTGGGAGCCAGAAGACGCTGGCGCAGCCGGTTCAACCGGTTCGCCAACAGCGACTCCTTTCTACTTCAGCCCGGTATTCCGATACATTTTTCTGGGTTTGTTCTGGAGTCCAATTCAACATACCGGCCATCTGTGCAGCGACTTTATCGACTGCACCAAGCCCCTGATCGGCATCACGATAGAACAACTGTGTACGGCGAATCATGACATCGCTCACCGTCCGAGCGAGTTCGGAATTCACCGCAAATTCGACTTGACCAGCGATCTCAGGACGACCTTCAATTAATGGCTCACCCAACGCATGAGCTGCGCTCACTTGCTCTGCTATATGCAGGCTGCGTGTTCCATAAGTGTCGCTCAGTAACTTTGCAGTCCGCTCATCAATCTGACCTTCTCCGATCTCGACCACCTGCTGAACGAGCGTGTCCAAGCCACCTGAAGCGGGCCAACTCACAGCCCCCGGAAGAGGGTTTTTCTGCGTATCGGAAGACCGCAAGGTGTCTGGCAGCAACTCAAGTTCTTTGAGAACGGCCACGGCTTTCCGGACTACCTCTGCACCCATTCTTCGGTAGGTGGTCAACTTGCCACCCGCGATTGTGATCATCCCATCATCGGAAAGGTAAATCTCATGTTCACGAGAGACACTGGACTCATCTTCAGCACCATCTTCACTGATCAATGGTCGAACACCCGCCCAGGTCGAAACGACATCATCCAGCGATAATCCTGCATCAGGAAAGAACGTATTGGTAGCTTCAATGATGTACTTGACATCCGAATGGTCGGCACAAACCTCATTGGGGTCACCCTCAAAGTCGGTGTCTGTGGTGCCAACATAGGTTTGCTCTCCCCACGGCACAGCGAAAAGAACGCGACCATCATCAGGATGCAAGCAAACCACGGCATGATTGACCGAAAAACGAGAGGCATTCACCACGATGTGAATCCCCTTGGTCGGACGTAGACTTGGCCGAACTTCCTCACCTGACAATCTTCGGGTCCAATCAGTCCAAGGACCCGTCGCATTGATCACAACACTGGCCGAAACTTCAGCCGCTTCGCCCGTCAACTGATCTTCCAGCTTAGCACCAGAGACTCTTCCGTCTTTGCGAAGAAGTTTCGTCACGCGGGTATGGGTTCGAATTTGCGCCCCAGAACACTCCGCATCCAAAATGGTTTCCAGTGTCAGCCGAGCATCGTCGGTCGCACAATCGTAGTACAAGGGGGCGCCTTGAAGACCCTCTGACAACAATCCAGGCTCTACAATCGCGACCTTTTTCTGAGACAATTTCTTGTGGATCTTAGGGGAGCGAAACAAGCTCAACGCATCGTAAATCCACATCCCGATATTAATCGTAAACAGCCCCATCCTGTAGTCATCATAAATGGGAAACAAAAAGGGCATGGGCTGCACAAGGTGGGGCGCTATGGTTTGAAGGACCCAGCGTTCCGCAACGGCCTCAAACACCAAAGCAACTTCGCCCTGCTCCAAGTACCGCAACCCACCATGAACCAGCTTTGATGAACGTGATGATGTACCGCTCGCAACATCGCCTTGGTCGACAACCAGCACACTAAGTCCCCGACGTGCCGCATCGCGAGCCGCACCTGCACCGGTAATACCACCACCAATGATCAGTAGGTCAAAGTGAGTATCCTGCAACGCTGTATTGTCTCGACGCTCCATCGCGCGCTCCGTCTACAGTTACCGGCCTAAAACGATCATGCAGGAATCATCACCAACGCTAAGCGGAATTTCCGCGCTGCCAATCTTGAATTCATTGCGGCCATCCCATTCAGCCCAAGTGGGATCTTCACAACCAAAACCTGTGGAACCACTCATTCCGCCATCAGCGATACAACGGTCCACATCCACATCGACGCGCTGTTTCCCTGATGGTTTTCTGGGATGCAAGTAGCCTTCCATCACAAAGTCGCAGCTAATCTCTTGGTCTCCATCTGCTGTACATTCAAGCGCTTCTATGACCGTTCCCGTAAAAACAGTCTCTTCGTACTCATTTTTTTCAACAACAAATTCAGATTTCCAAGCTTCAATTTCACCATCTGTACTTCTACATTCCATCTCGCCGCTCCAGTCCCCATCTAGAGACGCGCAGCCAGTAAAACAAGCCATAGAAACCATCAAAACTAAGAAGCGCATTGAACCCTCCGCACTTTCGGTGTTTCCCCATAACCTGCATGCCGGTTAGAGCGCGGACATGTCTGCTGTAGAATTAGAATCTCTCCACCCTGTCCTGTCGTCTGACGGTTCCATTTTAGAACTCACACTCAACCACGGACGTGTGAATGAGATGGGTTCAACACAACTGCGCGACTGGGAGAATCTGACCCAATCGCTACACACAAGCCCTGTTTGCGCCCTCATCACAGAGAGTACCAAACAAACTTCACGGGGTACGCCCATCTTCATCGCAGGGGCGGATGTGACCGAAAGAGTGGACTGGACCGACGACGAAGTAAAAAAACATGTTCGGTGGCAAAGGAGAACTTTGGCCGCCCTTCGCAAGGCGCCTGTATTTCACATTGCGCTGGTCGATGGACTGGCGCTTGGATGGGGAACAGAATTTTTGATTACTGCGGATTACCGAATCGCCACACCCAACGCTCGATTCAGTCTTCCTGAGACGGGCATTGGAATCCTTCCCGGAGCCGGTGGCACAAGCGAACTCTCACGGATCGTCGGAATCAATCAAGCCCTCAGATTGGGAATGACCGGCGAACAAATTGATGCAGACGAAGCGCTGCGGATAGGACTGGTTGATGAAGTGGCTTCCGATGCGGCCACCGCGAAGGCCAGAGCCATGGAGTTGGCCAAGCTGGCAGCCCGACGCTCCCCCACAGCCGTGGCAGCTTTCAAACAAGGCGTTCTATCCAGCCAAACCATGGACGAATCCGCCCGACAAGAACTGGAAGCGCAGGCATACGAATTGTGTGTTGATAGTGGTGAAGCAGCCATTGGCCGAGCCAATTTCAAGGCGATCACTTCCGGTGAAGACGTCCAATGGGGTCCACGGAAGAAATTATAATGAACCCCTGGCAACCGCTGTCGCTACGACCATGGGTTTTATGTATCAATCACTGCACTGAATGGACTACTGTGCTGCCGGCTTGAGAGCGATTTTGAAAGCCACGCTCATGTCCGGGTAGAGCGTCGAAATAATGATGCTGGGATCCGCAACGTTGTAGTCACCCCATTTAAACGCATACTTCCCGTTGAGGTGCAGGTTGTCACCCACACGAGTGAATGTGGATGAAAGGGTCACATTCTTGGTCACATCGCGAATCGTTAAGGCACCCGTAAGCTTGACTCGACCTTTCTTGGCTCCCGAATTTAAGACTTCGCCCCCCTCAATACCGGTGACTTTGAAGGTAATGCTTGGAAAGTTGCTTGATTCCAAACAAAAGGAATGCATTTTTGAATCCCGAGGCCCTAGATTCGTGGTGAGTGATGCTGCCTGAACCTTCAATTCGCCCGTTCCTGCGTCTGAATCAAAAGTACCAGAGAATTTTTTTACCACACCGTCGATTTCATGAAGAGAAGCAGAATTATGGAAAGTAAGAGTGCTTTCACTTTGATCAAATGTATACTTCGCAGCTTCTGCCTGTTGCCCTAAGCTGAGTCCAACACAACACAAAAGAGTTGATAAAACCCGTATCATAAAAATCACTCCAATTTCTTCGTAATGGATGAATCCAAAGGGTATCACAGAGACGTTATGATT
This sequence comes from Deltaproteobacteria bacterium, assembly GCA_002707085.1. Classification (GTDB taxonomy): domain Bacteria; phylum Myxococcota_A; class UBA796; order UBA796; family UBA796; genus UBA796. Next base: position 24,538 of record PALY01000031.1, on the reverse strand, counting down.
ATCGCTTCCGTTCATGGCTCGTTACCAAATCACCACTACAGCCAAGACGAGTTGATTGCAGAATTTATTCACCACTGGTCGAATCAGCATCACAATCCAGACCGGCTAAAAAGACTCCATGAAGCAGTTCAGGTTGGCGGCCGACATTTGGCTTTACCTCTGGATGAGTACCAAGGCCTAGGTCTTGGAGACGCCAACAATGCATTTATTTCCGTGGGTACGGAAATAGGAGCAAAAGCCATCATTGGTGCGCTCAGCCAACTCGAACTTGAACCCACCGACGTAGATGCCATATTCACAACAACGGTGACGGGCATCGCTACACCATCACTCGACGCACGTCTTGTGAACAAGGTCGGGTTTCGAAATGACATCAAACGCACACCCATGTTCGGTTTAGGATGTGTCGCTGGTGCAGCAGGGATAGCGCGCCTATACGATTATTTACAGGCCTACCCCAATCAAATCGCAGTCCTATTGAGCGTTGAGCTTTGTTCGCTCACTCTCCAGCGAAATGACCTTAGTGTTCCAAACTTGATCGCCAGTGGACTCTTTGGAGACGGGGCTGCAGCCCTGATTGGCATTGGAGAAGCGAAAGCAAAAACAATGGGTCTAACGGGTCCAAAAGTCACCCAAACCCGAAGTCGATTTTACCCGGACACTGAGCGCGTAATGGGCTGGGATATCGAAGATACTGGTTTCAAAATCGTTCTCTCCGCGTCCGTACCTCAGGTCGTCAAACAACACATCCGGTCAGATGTGGATGCTTTTCTGGAAATCCACGGTCTGACCATTTCTGACATTTCGACATGGGTGTGTCACCCCGGTGGCCCCAAAGTTCTGACGGCATTTGAAGAAAGCCTGGAGTTACCGCCCAACGCTCTAAAACGGACTTGGGACTCCTTGAAGAACGTGGGCAATCTATCCAGTGCAAGCGTCTTGTTCGTGCTTCAACAAACACTGGCCGATTGCGCCCTAAAGCCAGGAGAGAAAGGTCTACTGCTCGCCTTAGGGCCTGGTTTCTGTTCAGAATTGGTTCTCTTAGAAGGGTAGAAACGATGGGAACTGTAGCGCTCTATTTCGGCTTTATCGGCCTGACCGCCATCGAACGCATTGTTGAACTTGTTGTAGGCAAACGCAACACTGCATGGAGTTTGGCCCAAGGTGGCGTAGAACATGGCCAAGGCCATTGGCCATGGATGGTGACACTCCATACGGCTTTTCTGTTTGCATGCGTGGGCGAAGTCCTCTGGTTCTCACCTGACTTCATGCCAGTCATCGGAACCAGCATGCTCGTTTTGGCGGTTGGGTGCCAAGGCTTACGCTGGTGGTGTATTCAAACCTTGGGAAGGCGGTGGAACCCACGGGTGATCGTGATCCCAGGCTTAGCTGCCGTCCGAAGTGGTCCATACCGCTTCTTTTCTCATCCAAACTACGTCGCTGTGGCCCTGGAAGGCATTGCACTTCCCATGATTCACGGTGCGTGGCGTACCGCACTCGGCTTCACCATACTGAACACCATTCTGCTCACAGTCCGGATACGATGTGAAAACAAGGCCCTACAGTCTTTGGAGTCGAAGTGACCGAGGAAAGCATCCGAAGCAAAGTTTCTGAACTCATTCAAAAAGAATGTCTACACGCAGAAGACATACCGACCGGAGACCTTGCTGCAAACTTAGATAGCGTACAGAGGCTCACACTTGTTGTGGCCATAGAAGACCATTTTGAGATTTGCTTCGATCCAGAAGATGAAGAACAAGTCGAAACCCTCAATGATGTGGTGCGTTTGATTCACGGAAAACTGGCTTCACAATGAAGAACTCCACTCTGTTTCACGCGCTTCAAAATGCGGCAGACTTGGGCCTCTCTACATCCGGAATCCGCTATCTAGATCGACGGGAAACCGAGACCGTTCGCCGTTTTCCTGACCTGGCCGAACGGGCTGCAAAAATTGCACAAGGGCTATGGAATCGTGGGGTGCGACCGGGCGACACCGTAGCGATTGTCCTACCGACCTCTCCCCACTTCACCGACATTTTCTTCGCCTGTAGTTGGATGAATGCTATTCCCGTTCCATTGTACCCACCCGTGCGTCTTGGACGCCTAGAAGAGTACTATGACCAAACCGCACTGATGCTGAAGAAGGTCGAAGCATCCGTCTTGGTCACAGATGATCGTGCAGGAAAACTGATGGGTGCTGTACTACAAAGATACACCCCAAGAAATGGAATCCATCGCGTTGAGAAACTTCTGGCAGACACCCCGATGGATGCCCATACACCCACACCCGACGACATCGCACTCGTTCAATTTTCATCTGGCACAACGGGACAACCAAAACCTGTCGCTTTGACTCATCAACAGGTCATCGCCAATGCAGAAGTCATCCTCAGTTGCTTGCCTCAGGAAAACATCCATGAACGATGTGGGGTCTCTTGGCTGCCCCTGTACCACGACATGGGACTGATCGGATGCGTGTTTCCTGCCCTTCTTTCTCCAGCTTCTATCGTTCTCATCCCCCCCGAAGCATTTCTCGCAAGACCATCGATCTGGTTGCGGGCATTGAGCAAATACAAAGGGATGATCGCTCCAGCACCCAACTTTGCATACGATCTGTGCGTGGAACGAATAAAGGATGAGGAACTGGATGGGTGTGATCTGTCTTCATGGCAGTTCGCCCTCAATGGCGCAGAGACCACATCACCCAAAACCATGCGCTCCTTTTACAACCGTTTCAAGAAATGGGGTCTACGCCAAGAAGCGATGACTCCTGTTTACGGCCTATCAGAAGCCGCGTTGGCAGTGACCTTTGGATCGCTACCCAATGTATTTACAACCACCAAGTTTTCTCGTGATGACCTTAGGTCCGATCAAGTGAAGCCATGCCCTGATGGAATTGAGTTGGCCAGCGTAGGAAAACCACTACACGGATTTGGGGTTCAAATCCGAACAGACGAAGGCCAACTTTCCGCCCCCGACAAGATTGGACGAATCTGGGTCAAAGGGCCGTCAGTGATGGACCAATACCTCGATGGAACCCCACCACCTCGTGATGGTGAATGGCTCGACACAGGAGACCTTGGCTTTATCTTTGATGACCAGTTGTACATTTCTGGTCGTGCAAAAGAAATCATCGTGATTCGTGGGCGCAACCACACCCCGGGCGAGTTTGAACAACCATTAGATTCGGTAGAAGGCATCCGAACCGGATGCAGCATTGCAGTAGGAGAACCAACCGTTGATGGGGAACGGTTGATCGTCTTCACAGAATACAGAGGCCAACCATCCGAGGATCTTGCGGAACGGTGCCAACAAGCCATCCGTGCTGCCACAGGAATCAGTCCCGACCTTCTGATCACGTTGGAGCCAGGGACACTGCCGAGAACCTCCTCCGGAAAAATGCGGCGTGGGCTTGCCCTCCGCCAATGGAACAAGGGCGAACTGGATGCACCCAACAGTGTGACTCCTTGGTTTTTGGCCGGTGCGTTGGCTCGCAGTGCATGGACAGAAGTTCAGCACAGGCTGTCAAACCATGACTGATGTGGTGATCGTTGGTGGTGGCCCGGCAGGGCTGGCTGCAGCAATTCATGCAGCCCAGGCAGGACTGCAGTCCATCATTTTCGAACCCAAGAACAACCCCATCGACAAAGCATGCGGCGAAGGGTTGATGCCACCCACACTCCGGGCGCTGGACACCATGAATGTGCCACGCCCGGAAGGCTATCCATTCGTAGGCATTCGCTATGTAGACGGAAACACGGTGGCTGAAGGTCAGTTCTCGATGGGGCCTGGCCTTGGGGTGCGGCGAACGACACTACAACAGGCCTTACGCCATCGAGTGGAAAATCTGGGTATCGAGATTCGAGAGGAACGGGTTCAATCCTGGAACCAAGATGAGAATGGTGTCACCGTCAATGGAGTCCGCAGCCAATGGATGATCGCGGCCGATGGCCTTCAGTCATCCGTTCGCAGGCAACTATCCGTAACGGCAACCCCCACACGACCTCCGCGCCTGGGAATCCGCCGTCACTTCAAAACCGCGCCATGGAGTCCATATGTGGAAATACACTGGAGTCCGACTGCAGAGGCATACGTCACCCCCATTTCTGAAGACACCATTGGCGTGGCGATTCTCTATTACAAAAATGCGGATCCTCCTGAACAAGGGGACCCTTGGGACCGTTGGATACAAGCGTTCCCCAAGCTATATGAGCGACTCGGTCAGCCCTGTACAGCCCCCATGGGTGCCGGCCCGTTTGAGCAACGAGTCACCCAAAGAACCGTGGGTCGAATTCTCCTCATCGGGGATGCAGCCGGATATTTAGACCCCATCACGGGAGAGGGAATTCGGCTTGGATTTGAAACCGCACAAGCGGCCATAGAATGCATCGCCTCAGACAACGTGAACCAATATGAACAAGCTTGGCGCAGAATTGCACGCCGTTACTGGTGGCTCACTTCAGGCCTTCTGACACTGCGGGAGCGACCCTTCACACGCTCTCGCCTGGTACCCACATTGAAAACATTCCCCAGTCTGTTCAATTTCGCTCTCAACAGCTTGAACCATGCATAGAACAGGTGAACAAAACGGCGCTGACATCCAGCAAACCGGCAAGTGGACACACCGATTTGCTCAAACCTTAATTCTTGCGGGTCTGCCCGCGGTTGTTTTGACATTTGGCGCGCTGTTCGCCGATAAACCACTGGGCATTTTACTCGTACTCGGCGAACCGCTTCTATTGGCGGGTGGTTTGTATCTGGTCGTCTTGAGTGTATGGAACAGAAACTTCTTCATGGCCACCGCTTTCGGTTTTGCCGTGGCCATTGGTGGGTATGCAATCCACGAACCGACGACCCGATATACAGCATTGGGGGGAAGTCCCGAATGGGTTCGCGAACTCCGCGGATGTACGATTTTACCCAAACCCGTCACGGGACCCGTCCGCATCCTCACATGGAGTATCGACCCCCAGAAACCTATCGACACCGATATCGACACACTGCTCACCTACAGCCCCGACATTGTCGTCATCTACGGAACAGACTCGCCAAAACTGGGAGATAAAATCAGTGCGGCCTTAGACGGAGAAGCCAAATTCTTTCGAGGGAACCAAGACGTGGGCGGAATCATGGCCATTGTGCGGGGTAGTTTCCAGTATTGTGGTGGTTCGGAAGACACATGGGAAATCAATCTACCCGCCTTACAGGGTGGAAGTTCTCAGGTCCTATTGGGCTTTCCACACATCACAGACATCGGGGTTGTACCTCTGATGATGGTACGACTTGATGCAATGGAAGGCCCCGCGGATCTCCTTCCATGGGCAGATAGAGTGGCCGTTGGTGCGAGTCAGACCGGAGCCATCGCACAAAGCTTGGGAACTCGGCGACTGATCTTGGTGGGAAACCTTCAAGTTCCTGCACAAGCACAAGCCGTGGCTCTGCCACTGGTTTCATCCGGCTTGTCAGACGTCCGCACCAACCCGAACTGGCCACACCACTACATGGGCATCCCCTTTCTACCCCAACATGCGCTTGACCACATATGGATTGGGCGCGACTGGCATGCCCAAGCCACACGCATCCTCGACGCTGCAGGCCAACAACGAGCGCCCATTATGGTCGATTTGGTTCCGGAAACTCGAACTCAACGCTGACGCTCGCCCAAAAGGGCACTCTACCTTTTCACGCTTTGGCTTCTGCCGGCTTCCAATCTCCGCGAGGAGCAGGCTTGTTTCTCCTTGAGTACAACAACCAGGCACCCAACAATGCGACGGCGATGGACCCATATTGAGCCGGTGTGAGCCCCATATACCGAGTGTCCGCTCCATCTCCAGTATGACGGTAAAAGTCCATCATGAACCGAATTGGCCCGTAAGAAAGACACATCCAACCAACAAAGTAGCCGCTATGCCTGGCCACCTTATCTCTTGTCCGAAACCACAACGCCATCGCTCCAGACCAGATGGCCTCATACAGTCCCAGATCATGACAAGCCAAATCCCAATTGTGTCTGTCAGGAGGAAACATTCCATCGGGAACTGGACAAATTCCCTGCACTCCGAGGAAAAACTCGGTGGGAACGCCCACATGGTCATGGGCAACAAAGCAGCCAAGCCGTCCAAGCATCCATCCTGTCATCATTCCGTAGGCGAGCGTATCCCCATAATCCCAGAATGAAATTCCTCTCCTCCGGAAGAACCAAAGCAGCAGAAGAGTGGTGGCCAAGAAACCGCCAAAACTCGACAAGCCCTGCCACACCTTCAACACTTCCGGCAGTTCATCCACCGAAGGCAAACGTCCTGCACTCAAAGCGTTGAACATCATCCCGAACTTTTCAGGGTCATCTGCCATCTGCTCTGGGAAGTAAAACAACAAGTGTCCCAGGTGACCACCAAGAAACACTCCAAGAACGATCCAATGCACCAAACTGTTGACTATTTCAGGATCGAACCCGTCTCGTGCAGCCTTATTGCAAGCTACACGAGTGCCAAAAACAAAACCCAAAGCGACCAATATACCGAATCCATGAACGGTTACTGGACCAATTGGAATTGCGATAATGTCCCAATACGGAATCAATGGTTGCATTTTACGCCCCTGTCAGGCGAGGCAGATAACCCGCTGGCTTTAGGCGAGCGGAAGTCGCAGTACGAACCAAGCACCCACACCATCGTGTTCAAGAATTTCAAGCGTACCTCGATGTTCTTCAGCAATGGTTCTGCTGACCGCAAGCCCCAACCCCGTTCCGCCTTTATCTACCTTGCTTGAAACAAATGGTTGGAACAACTTTTCTCGCATAGACTCTGGAATCCCTGGGCCATTGTCCCGTACAACCACCTCAGCCCAAGCACCTGATTGTTGCACTTCAACATCAATTCGAGGCATCGGATCCGATTGTCCAGACAAAGCATCTGCTGCATTGACCACAAGGTTCAATACGACCTGTCCCAAACGTTTTGGCGACCCAACCACGTGTAGCGAGAGGGTGTCGTGAATGTGCAAATCTGCCTTGTACTTGACCCGCAAGCCAGCAATGCGGCATGCATCTCGTACAATGGTCGACAAATCAACCCTTTCATCACCAAAAGCTTCACCGCTCGATGTTGCCAACGAACGCATCCGTTTCACAATGTCCGTGATGCGAGAGATACCATCCAAACACTCTTCTATTAGCTCCATGGAAGAGTCCGGATCGATGTTTCCAGACCCCAAATCGTCTCTCAAAATCGATAAATTGGTCATCAAATAAGTCGCAGGGTTGTTGACCTCATGAGCCACCTCAGCGGCCATCAATCCCAACTCCGCCAATGCTGCAGAACGAACCAAATCCTGCTGAAGCTTTCGTTCCGGGGTCACGTCTCTGCCAACGTACACGCGAGCGAAACGCTGACCACGCTGATCAGACACCGCCACCCACTTTCCGAGCACCTTCCCATCCTCACTTTCCGACAACGCAAAGGAATACTCAAACAATGCCTCTGCCGGAATTTCCGAAGGCAAGGACGCTCCCAACACCTCGTCGAACCGCTGCCCTATGCCTTCACCAAATAGGTTCTTGGCGCTACCGTTCATGTATGAAATACAATCATTCTCATCCACGGCGAAGGTCACATCCCGAACCAAGTCTGCGATGGAGGAGAAAATCGCCGTTTCATCGTTCATTGGTGTTCTCCAAAATGCTCTTTGTTGCCATTCCGGTCAAAAGCTGTCCCGTCCAGGGGTTGTAGCAAAAATCCATCGCGATACCAATGGTTGATGACCTCTCTCTCTCTATCAGGCCGAGTCTGGACTCTTCGCGATGTGCCTTCAACCGACACTGATCGACTTGCAAACACCCTGCAATTGCATCCTGTGGCTGCACGATGTCTAGCCGGACGCGTGACAGATCCTGAACTGGCTCGCACCTGGATGCGTCCCAGTCTCGACCACCTACACGATCCACATCAAATTCTAGGAATGGACATCGCGATCGAACGTATCCGTCGGGCAATTGAAGACGATGAACGCATCCGGATCGTGACTGACTACGATGTCGATGGGACAACATCGAGCTTGATTCTGCAAGGACTACTGAGGCTGCTCGGTGCTGGACATCGAGTGGACTACCACATCCCTGATCGCTTCAATGAAGGGTACGGGTTCTCCGTTACTGCGGCTCAACAGGCGGCCAAAGACGGCATTAAGCTGATCATCACAGCAGACATAGGTGTGCGCGACCATGCAGCCGTAGATGAAGCAAAAACACATGGTGTAGACGTCATTATTTGCGACCATCATCTCCCATCTGGTGCCTCCGTCCCGGCCAATGCCACGGCCGTTTTATGTCCGCCTCAGGAGGGCTGTAAGTACCCAAACAAAGCACTGGCTGCCTGCGGTGTGTCGTTAAAGCTGGCACAAGCACTTCTTGAAGACCACCAACAGCGACTCCCAATCATCCGATCCATGCTGAAAATCGCAGCCATCGGTACCGTGGCGGATGTGGTCGACCTTTCTACAACCGAAAATCGAACCATTGTCGCCCATGGGCTTCAAGGGCTTCGTCACGGTCCTCACATTCCAGGCTTACGTGCGCTGTTGGATGTCTCTGGTTTGCATGATCAGATGACTTCACAAGATCTCGGTTTTCGATTGGGACCACGCATCAATGCAGCGGGCCGTTTATCCAAAGCCACAGCCATTATCGAACTGTTCGATGAACGGGACCCACACAAGGCCAGAGCCCACGCACAAGCATTGGATGAACTGAATGCCAAACGACAACAAATCCAGCGTGAACTGGTCAAGAAATGTCTTGCGCAAATTCCAGACCCCGTCCCACACTTTGTGACGTTGTGGGGTGATGAGTCCGATGGTTGGCACCGTGGGGTTGTGGGCATTGTTGCGGCAAAAGTCCGGGATGCAGTTCATCGCCCCACCGCAATCATTTCGATTTCAGGCAAAGAAGCCCGAGGCAGTGTTCGGTCCATACCAACCGTCCACGCTGTACATGCACTGGATTCGGCACAAGACGTCCTCCTTGCACACGGTGGACACCCAGCAGCAGCCGGGTTTTCAGTGGACACAGTCGATATCGAAACTCTTCGGAAAAAATTGAACGACCACGCTGAACAACTCGCGGATGGTGAGGCTTGGATTCCCACAATTGATGTTGACGCCCTCTGTGACAGCGCTTTCATGCGCATGCCAGATGCCGATCTGTTGGCTCAATCCCTATCGGACTTAGAACCACACGGGAAAGGCAACCCATCACCGGTCATTCAGATCGATAATGTCCAAGTCTCCGATCTTCGTCCAATGGGTGAAAAACACATCAAAATGCGCATCGAAGGTATCGAAGCGATTTGGTGGAATGGGCGAATCCACTCCCACACGTTGACGCAAGGTCCGGTCTCTCTCGTGGGCAGTTTAGGGTACAACGTGTGGCGAGGCAGAAGGACCGTTCGATTCACCATCGAAGACGCACGACCCGCTACTCCTCAAGCTGACGCAGAGCCTCCGTTAGGTCCTTGATCGTCGAACCCTTTGGCGGCGACAAACTAAATGCATTCGGAACCTGGTCGATGGTTTTCCATTTCTTGGCTTCCATCTCCACTGTCCATCCTAATTTTGGCAACGAAACATGGACATGCCTTGGTAAAACCAGCTTGTTTATCCGCTCCAACCCTTCATAGGTGACCAGCATCAACGCTTCACCCTCGGGTTCTTCAAAGCCAGACTTCTCATCGGGCGGATCGACTCGAAGCGAGCGGACCATACCCGTCTGCGGGTCAACCACTGCACGAACCCGAATGTCCTCAGGTCCCAGCATGATGAGAACCACACCCTCATCATCAAAAATAGTACGGCCAATATGAAGAATTTCAGCATCTACCATGGGCAAGCGAGCGGTAAACAATGCGAGAAAATCACTCAACCCGATGGAGCCACCCGTGATCCGCTGCAACACATCTGTTGCTTCATCTCCACGGTAAAAAACCTTGTCTCGTTGTGACCACGCATGCAGCGAATCACCATCACTGGTCAGATACAAAAGAGGCGTTCCCAGGGGAGTCAACAACTCTACGCGAAAACGATCTGGATGATCGATAAGTACGGATGCGGGCAAGGTCACATTTCGACTTCCCGTATTCAGTCGCATCGAAAATTTTCCATGAAGTGCGCCGCTGATGTGCTGACTTCTCGCATGGGCAACCAATATTTCAGGGTGACCCGCTGGCATCGGACGGAGCGTCGTCCTTGGCTTTGCACAAGCCATCACACAACAAACAACAGCGAGAAGCCATCGGTTCATGGTGCGCCCCCTTTGACCACAGCACTAACCTGACTCAAATGTTCCTGAATCCCCACATCATCAGTAGCCAACCGAACCGCGCGCTCTAAAACCATCTGAGACTCGATATGCCGATCTTGGTGGTGATAAATCCACCCCAGTGTGTCCCAATACCCACCGACCCGAGGCTGAAGACTCAAAGCCTGCAGCACCCTTTCTTCTGCTGTCCCAAGGAACTCACCCTGCTCACTATGAACCCATGCCCACAGGTTCAAGGCTGGAGCATAGTTGGGCTGCACAGCCAAAACATCTTCTACCCAAGGCCGGGCGGCCTCAGGCCCCTCACGCTCCAATACGATCTGGGCCAAGATGTACAGCAAACGAGCATCTTTGGGGTGTGTTTTTAGTTGCTGTTGGACCACAACCTGTGCTTCATCCCAACGCTTATCCTGCATCAAACTCAACGAGCGGCTGATCGGATCTGAGAGCGGTGGTGGTCGAAATGACGATGACGGAGGTGGGTGTTCAAGATGTTTGCGTGCATTGGCTAAAGCTTGTGCAGAAGCTTCACCCAATTCGATTCCAACACTTTCTATCTTCTCCAACGCCCGAACTGTTTCATGATGGTCTCCAACTACATCACAAAGCAGACCATACGCCAGCCAGCCGGCCGTAGCCGTGGGCGCATTCGCCAGCCAAGGCTCCATAATGATCAACCCATAGGCGACAGCGCCACCCTGAATGGCTGCCTGTAAGAATGGCCCTACGATGGACAAGTCACGCTGCGCCAACCGCATGGCATCCAGATAATCATCCATCCCTCCAACAGAGTCTCCAACAAGAATACGAATGGAGGCACGTCGGCGCAGTTCTACAGCATCACTGCTCGTGGCTGAAATCCATTGCTCCAACAGACTCAAATCAGCAACACTGCCATTTTCTCTCAACTCATCTTCAATCAAGGTCGCACGGGCCACCCAAGCATCGCCCAGAAGAACTGCCTGTTCTAATGCTTTACGTCCCGCAGCCTTATCTCCAAAAGCCATCTCTAGACGGCCGTGAGCGAGCCATGGTTCTGCATCTTGTTGAGCCAAAAGCGCGGCACTCTTCATGTATCCACGTGCAGCATCTACATCCCCTGCATTCATGGAAGCATTGCCCATAGCAATCAAAATGCGAGGCTCGGTGGGATCAAAAATACGGGCTTGTGCAAAGGCCGATTGCGCAGCCTCTATATTACCGTTCGCAGCCAAAACCTGCCCTTTCAGGTAATGGGACCGGGCTTGAAATGGAGGGTGTTCTGATTGAACCGCGTCGTGAACAGGAATTCGACTCGTCGGAGAGCAACCTCCGAGCAGTACACATCCAAGCAAACACCACTTAACCATTGGTCAGTTCTCGACCCCACAGACGTTTTGCACCCAGCCTCATGGGCCAAGTAAACGCATGAAGGCATAAAGTGATCGCAGAGATAAACAACGCCACCACCGTGACCCATTGTGGCGTTGTCAAAGCCGTCTCTTTCACATCCGCTGCAAGCACCAAATAGACTGGGTAGGTCTCAAGTGCGATCACGCCAAATACAAGGCAGAGACTCGACACCATAAACAGAACGCCAGCCGGTCCCGCCGCCGCTCGAGCAGCATTATCCACCTTGAAATCAGGAAAAGTGGCTCCCATACCGACAGCCACGCCGGCGATGCCCAATGAAAGGAAAAAGGCGGTTCCAGTAGCGACCCCCATCAAAAAGGGTCCTGCACCCAAAATCCAGGTCGAAGCAACAGCCAGAACTTCACCGACAAAAATCATCGGAATCAGACCGGGCAGGATTTTCGACCACAAGTATTCGCGGGCTGTGATGGGGCTGGACCGTACAATCCACCAGGCCCGTCCTTCCATACTGACGGCCGTAAATTGGAATCGTGCAGCCAAAGCGGCCATCACAAAACCGATCAAGCCCAAAACCAGGAAGGCAAGTACGTTCCTGAACGTACCCATCCAGGGTCCCCGGACCACGTCCACTGGCAACGCAGCCACGCTAACCAGGGAAATCACAACAATGCTTCCAACCAACAACAATTGGCTCCATTGACCTGGATCACGAACAAAAGACTTCACATCCTTGATCACAACTGCCCGCTGAGCAGAACTCAAAGGTCTTGTACACACACTCAACNNCAGGTCGAGCCANCCAGCCTTGGCCAATCGAGCCTCTCGAGCCTCCTGCGAACGGGCTCTCCCCCTGTCATACAGCGCATCCGTCACCCAACGACCAATCCCCGTCATGGCAATCGCGCCCGAAACCAGCAGCCCCATAGAGACCATCGACATCGGACGCCCTGTCAGNGTGTCAAGCAANACATCGGATGCCCAGCGAGGCGGAATCAAAAGCGGNATGGGAGCCTGTAGCTCCGCAACATATGCGGCCAAAGATTCAAAGCTTCCAGCGTCCACCAGTCGTTCTGGCCGAAAGACCCGCAACATAACGACCACAAAAACCAAGCAGGCTATGCCAGCAAAAACCAGCAATTCCCGCAATCTACGGGCAGGGAAAATCGTAACCAACAGTGAAGATAAGATGATGCCAATCGACACAGGAACAACGATNAAACATGGCAATACGACGCACAGTGTCAGGTAATACAGTGCGGATGCATCNTGGGTGATTCCATAGGCAATGAATACCGGCAAACCAAACACCACAATCATCCAACTGGATTGCGCCATGGTGTCGATCAAGCGAGCGAGGTGAAACTGCCAACGTGGAACAGGCAAACTCANCAGTAGTTCAAGATCGTCNGACAAATAATAGGTCGACAAAGATGTCACGGTGTTTGAGAAGCACAACAGCCCGAACATGCCCATCAGCAACAGTTCCATGAGCTTTCGGGTCAAAATCGGACCAAACACCTCTACCTCATGNAANGTGCCAATCAGCCAGATCATNAGTGCAAACAGACCCACCCAAAACACGACACCAAACACAAGAAAGAGGCTTGTGGCTGTACGTACGCCTTTACTTGCACGCTTCCATCGATTGTACAGCCCCCTCAACCGAGGAGCGAGAAGTGAGGCTATGCCTACCACTCGTTACTCCTCTGCCGGAGTCCAGCCATCTGCATTGGTGCGCTCCCCTTCTTCAATGGTACGCCGGATCACACTGCGCAGCAGCTTGTTGCGTTGAGCGCCCCCCACCAAAGCACGCAGGTCTTCATACAAGGCCGGATCATGTGCGAGCAGTCCCAAAGTACCACCACCATTCTCTAAAGCCTCACTGGTACGGCGAAGCGAGGCCACTGTGGCTGCAAGGTCATCGATGACCTTTGCCTTTTCAGGGTCATACAGCATGGCGTGAACCATCGAGTCTTCATTCTTGATGTCGTTGGTCAGCTGGGACAAAGCCTCAGCCAAATCTCCCAACTCGGCAGCCAAGGCGGCCCCATCATCACCATAAATCAACTCGTTGGCCAAACCCTCGCCCTGCTGGACTTCGCCCATAACTTGAGAAAAACCCGCAGACGCTGCATCCAAATTCCGTAGAATCGACTTCACGCGTTTTGGCATTTCCTCGTCATAGACAAGGGCATTCATCAAGCCCTCTCCATCTTTTGCACCCTTGAGCAAACTCTCCAAGTGCTCCATGCTCTGACCAACTTTGGCCTTGGACGCTTCATCATCCGTACCCAACATCAAGTCGAATTTCCGAGAAATACTGGTCGTGTTGTACAGGATATCTTCAAACTTTTTGGTGTACCCCAAGATATCAAGCGGCGCCCGTGTCGAGATCTCATCTCCATCCTGCAACCCAGACACTGAAGGGGTTCCCATGGAAATCGATACGTACTTGTCGCCCAGCACACCGACGGTATCAATGCGCGCCTCCGAATCGGAGCGAACTCGGGCGCGATAGCGCTCCATGATGCTCATTTCGACCATGAGTTCTTTTTGTTCAAGCTCATCGGAAAATGAGATTGCCTTCACTTCACCGACATCCCAGCCAGCCAAGCGAACCACAGCACCCTCTTTCAGGCCAGCCACATCCGCCCAACGACCCCGCAACGTATAGCGATCCTCCAACATATCGGAGGAGCCACCCAACACGAATACAGACAACAAAGTCGTAACCGACAGTCCGATTACGAATGCGCCGACCTTCAGGTTCTGGCGATCAGTTGTATTCACGAGTCCTCCAAGCGGTACCACTATACCCAAGGGTGGGTCTATCGCGCCCGTGACATAAGCGTACAACCTGCAAGTTTATACAAAATTCTGGCGCCAACATTGGCATCCCACTCATTCTCTGCTGCAGGAGCCACCTCACAAAGGTCGAAACTGATGACACGTCGTCGTTCCGCAATGGCACGAAGCAATACACAAACATCCCGAAAGCCAAGGCCTCCAGGCACCGGTGTTCCGGTATTGGGACACAAACTGGGATCGAGGCCATCGATATCAAAGCTGATGTGCACCATTTCGGGCAACGGCGCGATGATCTGTTCTACAACCGAAGCCCAAGATGTCCCCTGAGCCAATTGCCACGCAATATCGGCATCCGTAAAAGCGTGAATTCTCTCTTTTTCTCGTTCGATCAAGGCCACCTCTGATTCTCCCAAGTCACGATACCCGACCCCCACTATCGGCCCGATTCCTGGAGTCTGAAGAGCAGATCGCATGATCGAAGCATGTGAGCTTTGAAAGCCCAAGTATGCGCCACGCAAATCAGCATGGGCGTCGATATGAAGAACACCAATGCCCGGGTGACGCTTCCCGACAGCCCTCAACAAGCCCAGTGGAGAGGAGTGGTCACCCCCCAAGACTGAGGGTATTCGCCCCTGGTCCAAGATCTCCATAGCGGCATCACACACCGCAACATCTCTCCTATGGGCAAGAAGGTCGACTTTTGCGGCGTCCTTCATGCGTTCAGGTTCTTCACCAACCCCGCCAGCCTCAATGATGGGAAGCGCCAATGCAGAGGCCTCCCGATTCCAAGCTTCAATATCACCGGAGGCCTCAAACCAGCTGATGCCTTGCTTCCAGATCGGACCATATTCCAAGTCGAACAAATCGACTTGCTGACTCGCAGCCTCTATGGCTCTTGGCCCATTCGCCGTTCCTCGACCATAGGATGCTGTCGCCTCCCAAGGAACGGCAATCACGGCCACGGCAGCTTCAGGGCTATCTGGAATACCGAAGAGACCCTCACCCATTCCAGGACCATCTTGGTCAAAATCAGTCATACAAGCTGGCTAACGCACCTGAACTTTAAGGTCCGGGCGCAACACCATCAATGGCCAAAACAGCTCACCTTCTCTGCCGTCTGGACGTGCGTCCGTCACGATGGTCACACCTTGCGGAGCTGTTTCTGCAAGCTGAAATGCCATTTGGCGCAACCGGGTAGCGCCTTCGGTACTACAAGCGTCAAATATGATCCGTGCATCTACCGATGGGTGGCTTACCATCGGAACATCCGGAATCAAGGCGTCCGGATCCATGGCCATACGCATATGGGCAATTTGGGTCATCAATGCAGCCGTCGGCCATATCAATGCAACCGTAGTTCCCCAAAGCACCAGTGATCGAGTAAAAACAGCGCCCAAAAATGGAAGCGCTACCACAACAGCCGATGACAAATACCGAAGCTCCAGCCGGTCTCCAAACAAAGCCGCAACCACGGTCGCTGCGAACAAGGGGCCGATGCTGGCCACACGAATACGATGATCCGACACACGAAAAAAACAGAGCATGGCAAAGGGAAGCACCCACAAAAGAGCCCAAAGTTCCGCATGAACCAGATGAGAAACACCATCCACAAACCAGACCAGAAGGTTGTCTGGTGGCTGCCCTTGAGAGGACACCCACCATGTACCTAAAATTCCACCATCGGGCATGGGCGCCCAAATTGGCCGAATGAACTGATTGAATGTCATGAGCGATCCCGCTGCACCCAACAAACTCATGGGTCTTGCAATCAGCAAAACCAATGCGGGCAAAGCGATTGGCTTCACCATCACACATATCCCTGCCAGGGCACCGCCCAACACACGAAAAATACCTGGATAGGTCGCCAGAACAGCACCCAACAACACCACACTCAATGCAGGAGCATCGCCCGCTGCAAGCGTACCCGGAAGAACGGACAGTGGAAAAGCCGCGGCCAACCAACCGCCAGCGCCACCCAGCCCAACACGCCGCCCCCAGAACCACAACAATACGCAGTTGAAGCTCCCGGCCAGAACGCTCAAATTCTGTGCATCGCCACCAAACATTCTCAACATGGCAATGTGCAATGGGTAGGGATGTCCGCCCAAATACACCGCAGCCTCTGCACCGGTGCCATCGGGACCAAACACGGCCCCCTCTCCAAGCAGCCATCCCCCCGCAGTGCGCACAAGCAAAGCAACGATCATCAGACTGATCGCTTTACGTAGCTCTTCGGTATGCGTCACGTTCACCATCTACGCTCCAGGCGATGGTACAGCCGTACAGGACCACCTCCGGCAGGCTTATACGAAGCTATCGGCTCCATTTTGTACAACAGACGCATCCTCTCTGCACGATCCGCAAGGCCACGGCTGGACCACTGACTGTGCCAAAATTCTTCACCCCAAATGACACATTCTGCATCTATGGTGCCACGAAAAAAATGAATGTGAGAGGGTATTTTCTGGCCCACCAAAATGGGCTCTTCACTGACTTCGACACACGGCTTCGGAGGTGGAGGTAAATCAACCGCCTTTGCGGCAACAGTGCCACGATCAGGCGCATACCAGTCATTCGCTAATTCAACGGTATTCCAGCCCAATCCCGCAGTCACAATTATCGGTACCCACATCGATCTCGCTGAAGCTGCGAGGCCACAGAGAGCCACACCTCCAAGCAAGGCGTGACGGGCGCCGTAATCATCAAATGCGGAACCAACGCCATGCACCCAAAGCGCGATTGCAAATAACCACCAGCGTTTGCCCCTTCCCAAACCAAACAACGAAAGAATCAGCACCGGCGGGCCAAGGTAGCTCAGCATCGGCCAATTAAAGTCAAAGGCAAGCGAATCCCCCAAGCCGGGCGGAAGTTCCATTCCAAACGAAAGTGAGCCACCGGCCCCAATCAACCCACCAACCAAACCTTTCCAACCCAACCACGGAGTCAGGAGGGCCGTCTCGATGCGCAAGGTTGCAGCAATGGATGCGAGCAACATCGCGTGACGCCCCCCCAAAGCAAAGGCCCAAACAATCAATGCATGTGGCAATACAACATTGTAGGCACTGGTGCTCCATGCGGCGTGTTCAGGCAACAGGCAAACAAGAACGCCAGCCCAAAGCCCTGCTTTTGGTTCAACCCATCGCCCAATCCACACCGCAGTCCCGAGTACAGCAAACGAGCCAACCAATGCAGAAAATAAAATCAAGATTCGTGGGTCCTGAGAAAGGGATCCCAAACAGCCATACAAGAACGTCAACAAAGGGTAAGCCTGGGTAGATGCCCGTACGCTTTCTCCTAGGAATGCATCCCTATACAACGATTCATGTCCATCAAAAACCAATCTGTCCCAATTCGGAACCCACATGATTCGCACCGCCAAAGCGGACAAAAACAATACGACAGCATGGATGGGACGTAGAGGACTCACAGGTCGATGGTACTTCGGGGCTGTACCTGAAGACAGTTTCATGCTCACCTGATCACATGAGTGAAGCCAGAACCCAAACGCGGATTGCCGTGTTCATCGCCCTCGCTGTGGGGTTGGGCTTGCTTTGGCGACCCCTATTAAGCATGCACCAAGGACTCTGGGGGCCGGCTGATCCTTGGAACAATGGAGATTTCCTTGGGGCGCGTTGGCTGTTCTGGGCCGTGGCGCAATCAGGCGATCCCACACAAATGCTCCACTACCCATGGGGAGAGGATTCTATTCTCTCCAATTTCCCAAACCCATTTGATGCCTGGCTCTTCGGACCGCTGGTTACCGACATCAAGTTACCGATTTGGTGGAATGCCATGACCCTTGGGCATCACCTACTCAACATTTCGGCCACCGTGTTCTTGGCCCGAGCCACTGGCGCCAGAACACTGCACGCAGCCGCCGCGGGTGTGCTGGTAGCGGCAAGCCCCATCATGCTCCATGAACATACCTTGGGTCACACATTGACGGCCGCAGTGTGGCCAGGCCTATTTGGGTTGGCAGCCTTGGTGCGTGGCCGTGGGGTGTTGGCTGGACTTTGGATAGGCATACAAGGTTTAGCCTACCTGTACGCTGGCTTGGCATTTGGACTGCTTGCACTGCTCATACGCCCATCGCGGGGGCTGATGTCAGCGTTTGTGATCATCGCTCCTTACCTATTTCTCCTGTTCCCTCAGTTCTCCGTAGCATCCGCCGCTACTCCACCAGATGGGTATACCAGTCTTCCACTCGATGGCCTCTTATGGCTCTCTCAACAACCGCAGGTTCGACTCCACCCCTTACTTTTGGTCGGTTTTCTTGCTCCTGCTTTGGGAGCGTCCACTCACCGTCGTTATCGACGCCGTATCGCACTGGGTGCCCTCATCCTGCTTGTGCTTGCTTTCGGACCTTCAGTGTTTGGCCAACGGGGAGATCCCGCGCTGTTTGACTCTCCGTTCAAGTGGCTATTCACCATTCCTGGGCTCAGCCGAATGCATCACCCAATCCGCCTTGGCATGATTGTCACGCCATTACTGGCGGTCTGCGCAGCCCTTGCAATGCACCGAAAAAGATCCTTTTGGGTCCTGCTGGCCATTTTGTCCGCACTGCCCACATGGAAAACCATAGACAACACAGGGTCGTGGCCCGAATCTGCCACACCTCCCGGACATGATGCAGCACTTTGGCTCCGGAATCATGCCTCTGCTGTTGTCGACCTCGGGAGCCGCTCCAGTGAAGCACTGGCACTCCAGCCCATTCACGGAAAACCGGTACTATCGGGTCTTCATCCTCGAAATAATCCACGTGCAGGACTCGATGCAAAACTGTTCCGCCGGGTCAATGCTTGGGCGGAAGGCATTCCACAACCAGGCCTACCCGCTCAACTCAAACATTTGGGATTCACCCACATTCTGGTCGTTGATCGGTCTCCCCACAGCCCTGTAAATTCATCTGCCGTGGAGACAGCTTTGGGTAAACCCGTATATCCTGGGGTCTACAAACTCTAAGTACGGAAGACACCCGCATGTCCCTCTTACTCCTTCTTGCCCATTTGAATTCAGCCAGCGCACTAAGCGTGTATGTGGAACCCACGAAAGCGTTTGCGGATTTCTCTGTCTACATTGAGCCAAACGCCGCATTTGCGGATTGTCTGATTTACAAAGAACAGAACCGTGCTTTCGCAGACAAAGACTTCATTTGGTACACCGAAAAAACCAAAGCATTCGCCGACCGTTCAATCTATTTCGAACAAACCAAAGCATTCGCCGACCTATCCGTGGCGTGGACCAGTACACGGGCATTCGCAACATGTAAAAAGGCCATCCCTGGAAAGAAGTAGGCGCTATCCGTCCAGCGGATCCTTCTGGAGCAACTGGCCCATGGGGCGATCCCACCCTTCGGCAGGAATGGTCCATACGGAACCCTGAAATCCATGTGGCAAGTCATTCGTCCACACAACCTGCCCTAAAATTTGCTTCATTAATTTAGGCAAATCTCCCTTAGGATGTACAGCATAGGCCACCTTAAACCTGCGGGCCTGACCACCACTTCCAGTCCCGACAGGTCCCACAAAAACCATGGGACGGCCATGCGGTCCATCCGCAACGATCGTCGCCACATCCCACACAATGCCTCGTCGCCCTGCCATCCAGGCATATGTGGCCGCAGACGGCATTCGAGCATCACGGGGAAGCAACAACCCCACCTGGTGTTGCCCAGAACCCGTCACTGAACTCACAGCAGCAACCGCTTCATCAACACCCCATGAGTCCACGGGGTTCGCCACTGGCCGAAAGGACTCCATCGGCCACGGCCAATCTCCCCACGCAGCCAATGACTCGACTGGATGCGAGCGATCTCGCACGGAAGGAACCGGCTCTTGGGTCACATAGGTACTCCATGAACCAAACAACGCTGGAAGAGAAGCACAAATACCACCAACCACTGCGATTCGCGCCATTTGATTGCGCAAACTGGGCCGCAGACCAATATCGATCAGTACTGCCAACATCGGTACTGCTGGAAACAGATACCGGGCCTGATTTTCCCCCGCAAAGGTCAATACAAAGGCCCCGCCCAAAATCGTCCATATGGCCCACCGCCCAGCAGGACGCATCCAAGAGGCAAAAGCAGATGCAACGCACAACACAAAACCGGGCCACCCAAGAGAATCCCGCAACACCGTTGGGTAATACAGCAGGTTTTCAGGGGAGAGTCGAACAGACCACATGGAGGCTGGAGAATCCGAAATGGTTCGCATCGGGTCAGAAGAACTGGCGACATAAGCGAGTACTGCTGAACCGTGAGTCACCAACCATGGTGCCGTAATGGCAAGAAACCCGCTCAATGCGATCAGCAACCCACTGTATGCACGGAACCGAACCACCGCTAAACCTGCCATGATGGTTGGGACCAACAGAAATGCGGGGAAGGTGTATTTGGTCATAAAACCAATACCCATAAACATCCCAAACGCTAAAGCGTGCCCCTTGTGGCGCAATCCGTCCGAAACATGCAAGTGGCCTACGCATGCCGCCACACATCCAGCACACAGCACATCCCACGCCATTTGACCCACAACTGACCAGGTCATCGCACTTGAAAACAGTATCAGCGCAGCCACCCACGGCCCCCAACGCCGGTACTGGGCGTGATGGGCAAGCAACACCATGCCATGCCAAACCAAGGCCATTCCCACCAAACTGGTCAACACAGGAACTGCAGCATCAGCACCCATCAAGTAGAACAGGCTTGGTACCAAATACCCAGCCGGAGGATGCGGGGTCACCAACTGTGTCCAATAATCAAACGCGTCGATGTATTCCCCGGATTTCAACAACCAAGCCAAACGATCTGAGATGCCAAGTATATGAGGGGCATCTCCACTGGGAACAGAGCCATTGTGGAGGAGACTCCAATACAGCAAAACACCGCCCAATACGAAGGGAATCCAAGCCTGGGTGCGGTGCCAAAAGATCTTTGCGGCAAGGGTCACGGCTTGGGCGCTCCAAGAGGTTCAGTCACACAAAACACGACTGGAATGCCGTTAAATACAGCGCCAACCGGATTTCCGCACCCTTCCATTCCTTCCATGGGCAATGGGTTGGCCCACTCAGACCATGTTTGGCCACGATCAGTGCTGATGGACCGAACGGGTACCATCCTGCCTTTTTCTACGCGCTGAGCCCACAACCAAATCGCATCATCAACCCACATCGCATGGGGAACACTCACACCATCCCACTCTCGCTCAAGACGAAGCGGTTCTCCTTTAGCAAGACCTATCTTTCGCCCTGGTTGAGTCGTGAGAAACAACCACTGTTCAGTGCCCACTTGAAGCGGAGCCGGATCTGCAAAACCGTTGCCAGTCATACGCAACACAGGGGACTCCAATAGATCCCCCACAACCCGCGCACTAAAAATCCGGTGAGGTTGCGCGTGATGTGCAGGATCGCCCAATGCTCCGGCAGCAGTGCCGTAGTACCACACCACGCCACCCTGTGAATCGCTTCGATATTCTGTATCGATAGGTACCCGGTCCGCTGTGTCTTTCAAGCGCCACATCGCGGCATCCCAGCCATTTAAGTCTGCAGTTCTTATGGCATGAACCGGTGGCCCCACCTTCCGACGAATGCGCTCAGAACCACAGTCACCCCAAAAGCATTGGGCGGTAAGCACCAGTGAATCTCCCTCTTGACCAAGTCCAAGGCTAGACATTCCGTGCGCCACAGGCGACTCATTTCTACGCCAGCCAGCGTCAGTCTTTCGAAACATCCAGACAGAACGTTCTCCCCCCGAACCGAGGGCATGGTGAGCAACTGGGGCATCTCCCCAGCAACCAAACAGCGTGAACAGAAAAACAAGCATCGAATAATGCTTATCTCACGCGCTATGCTTCCACCGGAGTCCATGCATGAAGGTCGTGATTTTGGGAGCAGGCCCCGCCGGTTTGGCGGCGGCATACGCTCTTGCCAAACGAGGCAAGCAAGCCATCGTACTTGAGAAATCGGGTACGGTCGGAGGCATGTGCCGTACCGTCGAACGCAACGGCTACTTTTTTGATTTGGGCGGACACCGGTTTTTCACCAAGTTCGATGAGGTCCAAGAATTGTGGGAAGAAATTCTTGGTGACGACCTGTTGCTCCGACCCCGTCTCAGTCGGATCTACTACAAAGGACGATTTTTCGACTATCCACTGAAAGCTTCCAATGCGCTGCGGAACCTCGGTTTACTGGAAAGCGCGCGGTGTATGGCATCCTATGGACGAGCCAAACTTCGAGGCCAAGACCAAGAAGATAGTTTTGAAGACTGGGTCAGCAATCGATTCGGCTACCGACTCTTCGATATTTTCTTTCGTTCATATACAGAAAAGGTCTGGGGGATCCCAACCTCTGAAATTGGTGCAGACTGGGCAGCACAACGCATAAAAAACATGGAACTCTCCACAGCAGTGATCGGAGCGCTTCGGCGCCCCATCGAGAAAGTGGTTGGACGAGGAGCCACTGTGGCTTCATTGATTGAAGAGTTTCATTACCCGCGAACCGGTCCGGGTCTGATGTACGACACCATGAGGGATAAGGTTCTGGAAATGGGTGGAGATATCCGTTTCTTCCACGAAGTTGTCGGAATCAAACACGAGGCCGACCAGATCACAGCGGTTCAGGTCAAAACGGACGAGGGGCTGCAGACCATTCAAGCGGACCATGTACTGTCATCCATACCGTTGACACTGCTCGTGCGAGGCATGGCCCCACCACAGCCGGTCATCGAAGCCACCGAACAGCTTCAATATCGAAACCTGCTCACAGTCAATCTCATCGTCGATGCACCAAAATTATTTCCAGACAACTGGATCTATGTACACGAACCAAGCCTCCACTTGGGTCGGATCCAGAACTACAAAAACTGGTCACCTGAAATGGTCCCAGACCCAGCCAAAACAAGTTTGGGACTTGAGTACTTCTGCTCAGACCATGAAACTTTATGGAATATGTCCGACGAAGAACTCGTCGCGTTGGGTAAACGGGAAATCGCATCAACCGGACTGACCAAAGGGGCCAGAGTGTTGGATGGGTCTGTAGTTCGAGTACCTCGGGCATACCCTGTATACGCGCGTGGATACGAACAGCATCTTGAAAAGATCATTGCCTATGTCCAAAGTTTCAAGAATCTCCAGCCAATGGGGCGGTACGGGATGTTCAAATACAACAACTCAGATCACTCCATACTGACAGCGCTGCTGAGCGTAGAAAATATTAGCGGTGAAAAGCACGATGTATGGGCCGTGAACACTGAAACCGAATACCACGAGATACGAGGTTAATCGCACGATTACGGAGAAACACCATGTTGCCGTTACTCTTTTCCACACTGGTGTGGGCGGGGGACCACAAACCCCTCTGCGACAAAGTCAACGAAGCCGATCTCGTCATGGAAATCAGCTTCACTCAGAAAGGTCATTATCCCCAAAAGGAAAATGACAATGGTTGGGGTCCTCCAGAGTCTGAACTTCTCAAGACGGCCAGCACCGGTGTTGTCACACAGGTATTCAAGGGTGATGTCGTCAAAGGCTCCCCCTGGAAGACGACGTACGGACACCACTTTGATCCCGGACCGTCCACTGCAGATGCCTGGGTACTCTTTTTCTCTCGTAAGGAATTCAGCCAGATTTACTTTCTGCGAAAAGGGGCCGACCGGCACACCACAACTGGCTGGGCTGAAGAGTCTGCTGACTGTGGGCCACCCAGCGACCACCGAAGCTGGTGTGACGGGTATGCGGCCTACAAACAGCGCATCCTGGCCTGCCTAAAAAGCTAGCTGCTGCGTCTATATTTCAATATCGGGACACCAGACACTCACCGTGTTGGGACTCATTTCAACACTGTAGCCATCTGTCGTGTGGAGACCTGAAATCGTGGTGGAACCCCATGCGACTTCTTCATCGATATAAATGACTTCGATTTCCGCCGTATCACCTGCATCCGAATCCGTGTAATAGGTCGGAGCGCCCGTACGTGGTGCTTCCTCCAACAGTTTAAACTCCACTCGATGGTTGTCTGAAGAATAGGTCCCCGCACCATCAAATGTACTCATTACCTGCATGGTCAATACAT
>PALY01000030.1 GCA_002707085.1 Deltaproteobacteria bacterium | reverse complement strand
GGTGTGGCGGAAAAAGGGATCAACTTCAGCAGGGTGTGATTGAAGGATAATATACCCACGATGGAATTGAGGCCGCAACGGGAAGTGCACGCAGTAGCATTGATTCGACTGTTTGGTGGTGTTCAAAAGGTGGGTGCCCGTCCTTCGTCAGGTTTTTTTGGTGACTTTCAAGCGTGCCACCGCCTATCTCTAGTAGTTTGGCATCTCGCAATAGCCGCTCCAGTGGGTATTCGCGACAGTATCCTGCTCCGCCCATTACTTGCATTGCATGATCAGCGACCTGTTTGCCTACAGGGGCTGCGAACAGTTTGGCGGCGTCGGAGCCGATGCGGTTTCGGATATCGGGTCCCACATTTTGAGCTACTTGGTAGACCAGGCAACGGGCCGCTTGGGTCATCGCGAATGACTCAGCAATGTAGCGTTGGATTTGGCCAAACCTGTTGATGGGTTGTCCGAAAGCAACTCGTTCGGCTCCATACTTGATCATGATGTCGAGGCAGCGTTCGGCAATTCCGGTACTCATGGCAGCAAGTGTGAGTCGCTCCAGTTCCAAATTTCGCATCATGTGCGTCAGTCCAGAACCTTCTTCACCGAGCAGATTCTCCGCGGGCACTTCGCAGTCTTCAAAGATCAGCTCAGACATGGAACTCCCTCTCATTCCCATCTTTGGAATGTGATTGGAGGTAGACATGCCTGGACAGCTTCGGTCTACGAGGAAGGTAGAAAGTTTACCGTCCGTCTTTGCGTAGACCAGAAAGACGTAACCTTCGGGTCCATTGGTAATATACGTTTTGGTGCCATTCAGTATGTACTTGTCGCCATGCCGAATGGCGGTTGTTGTCATACCGATAACGTCGGTACCATGACCCGGTTCGGTCATCCCCATTCCACCTATCCATTCCCCCGTAAGGACTTTGTCTAAGTACCGAGTGCGTTGTTCCTCATTTGAACAATAAAAGAAATTGTTCACGAAAAGCATGGAGTGGGCCAGGTAGGCGAGGCAGAAACCAGGGTCAGATTTACTTAGTTCTTCATGGGCGATGACTGCAGCCACTGCATCCATACCAGCGCCACCATGTTCCGACGGAATCGTGATTCCAAGTAAGCCCAAATCTCCCAGTTCTCGAAAGAGGTCTTGGTTGAGACACTCCTTGGTGTCGTATTCCTCAGCTTGGGGTTCGACACGGTTTTCTGTAAAGTCGGCGACCATCTCTCGGAGCATAGAATGCTCTTCAGATGGGGCAAACAGTTGTTGCTGTGAGGGGCTGTAAGATCGCCAGGTAAGAGAAGGGTCCGACACGATGCCTCCGGATGGTTAGGCCAGATAGGCTTTGATCTTATCCTCTGAAGGGGCAAACTACCATGCCGAAAAAGCTCTACCTAGTGGACGGCTCTAATCAAGCCTTCCGTGCATTTTTTGCAATTCAGTCAGACATGCGGTCTCCAGACGGTTTTCCGACGAGGGCATTGTTTGGGTTTACCAGCATGTTGCGCAAGATGTTGGAGAAAGATCAGCCCGATTACATGTGTATTCTCTTTGATAAGGGGCTTAGTTTTCGAAATGAAATCTATCCGGACTACAAAGGTCAACGTCCAGATATGCCAGAGGATTTGAGAACACAGTGGCCACATTTCATTCCTCTCTGTGAGGAGATGGGGGTCAAAGCTTTGGCGATGGCTGGGTTTGAGGCTGACGACATTATTGGTACTTTGGCACAGCATGCGGATGACGATGTTCATGTGACCATCGTTTCAAATGACAAAGACTTCGCGCAGCTGGTGAATCCAAATGTCTCATTGCTGCGGTTTGGTCGAGGTGACGAGAACCTTCTGGGTCCGAATGAGGTGCAGGAGAAGTGGGGGGTAGCACCTTCGCAAATTATTGAACTATTGGCGTTAATGGGCGATAAGTCCGACAACATACCTGGGGTTCCGGGAGTTGGCCCGAAGAAGGCTGCTGGCTACATCCAGAAATATGGTACCGCTTCAGGAGTGGTGTCACACGCATCGTCTATCGGCGGAAAAACCGGTGAACGGATCGCGGAAGCGGCCGATGACGTCTCGATGGCACACACGTTGGTTACGATTAAGTGTGACGTTCCATTGGATTTTGGGCTTCAAGATATCGCGGTTCGAGAACCCGACTGGCTTGCATTGGATGAACGGTTCGGCTCCTACCGCTTCCGTCGCTTTTCTGCCTGGGCGCGCGAGAACTTAGGCGACGACGCACCTTCTGATTCGAAAGTCGACAGGTCTAAATATCGAACCATTGTTTCGGCCGAAGATTTGATGGGATTGGTGACTGCTCTGACGGCGGCAGGTCGATTCTCGTTTGATACCGAGACCACATCGTTAGATCCGTTGGATGCTGAATTGGTCGGAATGAGCTTCTCGTGGGGTGATGGGGAAGCGGTTTATGTCCCGCTCAACCACACAGATGGTCCGAACTGCCCGGGAGCCATCGATGCCTTGGCTCCCATCTTGGCCAATCCCGGGATCAAGAAAACGGGTCAGAATCTCAAATATGATTTGAAGGTGTTGAGAAGCAACGGACTGCAGTTGCATGGCATTGCGGGTGACACGATGCTGGCAGATTATCTGACGGCAACTGACCAGCGCCAACATGGCCTGGATTCAATCGCTGAGAGGCGTTTAGACCATGCCATGTTGTCGTATAAAGAAACGACTGAGGACGTGGATGGCGAGTTCGCTCGGGTCAGTGTTGAAAAAGCCACAGTGTACGCTGCAGAAGATGCTCACCTCGTCTTGCTATTGGAAAAGGAGATGGACGAGGAACTGCAAGCAGTCAGTCGCGTCTATGAAGAGCTTGAAGTCCCATTAATCCCCGTGCTGGCTGATATGGAGCTTGAGGGTATCGGCGTCGATGTCGATGCATTGCAACGACTTAGTGTGGAGTTAGCGGGCCGCATTGAATCTTTGAAAACGGCTGTATTCGAAGAAGCGGGTCAGGAATTCAACATGAACTCCACCAAACAGTTGGCTCCGATTCTTTTTGGTGATCCAGATGTGCCCGACGATGTGGGCAGAGGGTTGACGCCCATTAAGAAAACAAAGACTGGGCCATCTACAGACGCGGAGACATTGGCCCAACTTCGTGATTTGGAAGGTGATCAGCTTTGTGCGCTGATGCTGGAGTACCGGGAGTTGGCCAAATTAAAGAGCACATACGTAGACCCGTTGCCAGATGCGGTCGGCAAGGACGGTCGAATTCATACATCCTTTCACCAAACCGTCGCTTCGACAGGGCGGTTGTCATCTAATCGTCCGAATTTGCAAAATATACCGATTCGAACTGAAGAAGGCCGGAGGATTCGACGCTGTTTTGTGGCCAAGCCAGGCTATCGCTTTTTGAGCATAGACTACAGCCAGGTGGAGTTAAGAATTTTGGCTCACTTTTGTGGTTCAGGCCCTTTGGTGGAGGCGTTTAGGACGGGTGAAGATATTCACCGTCGTACTGCCGCAGAAGTATTCGGAGTCATGGCTCCCTTGGTCACACCGGATCAACGACGTGCAGCCAAAGCCATCAACTTTGGGATCGTGTATGGCATGAGCGCATTCAGGCTGGCTCGTGAACTGCGCATCCCCCGTGGCCGCGCTCAGGATTACATGAATCAGTACTTTGCTCGCTATCCACAAGTGGCCAAGTTCATGGATGAGGCCAAGTCTTCTGCCCATGAAAAGGGGTATGCTGAAACAATGTGGGGGCGCCGCCGCACCTTGCATGCCTTAAAATCGAGTAAACGACCTGAGCGAGAAGCTGCGGAACGAGTGGCCATCAATATGCCGGTCCAGGGGACTGCCGCCGATATCATCAAGGCGGCGATGATAGATGTACACCGCTGTTTAGCGGACCGGTTCCCAGAAAGTAAATTAATTCTTCAGGTGCACGATGAGTTGGTTCTCGAGGTTAAAGCTGACGAATTGGACGCGGTAAGGGTTGCGGTAGAAGAATTAATGGTGGGTGTGGTGAATCTTCAGGTTCCGTTGTGCGTCGAATCTGGAGATGGAGATACTTGGGACGCGGCTCATTAGAGTTGCACAGTAAACGAGGGAATTGATGGCAATAATTTCTGCTGGTGTTGGTTGGATGAGTGTCGCTTCCGCTGCCATTGGGTTTGCGGTGGTGACGAGGAAGAAGCCGGGTGGTGGTGAGCCACCTGTGGATGATCCTGATGCCGCAATGGTCAAGGCGGTCATCGATGGCGACCCTGAGGCTTATCGTGTTTTAGTGGAACGCTATGAGCGCCGTATTTATTCGGTGATTTATGGCATGGTCCGCAATCAGGAAGATGCGCGCGATCTGGCTCAAGATGCTTTTGTAAAGGCGTTTCAAAATCTGCATAAATTTCGACTAGAGTCGAAATTCTACACTTGGCTATGTCGCATCTCGATGAATGTAGCCATCGACCATCTTCGTAAAATGAAGCACCGTTCCCATTCTGAGTTTGACGACAACAGGGGTACGACCGATGGCGCTCAGGTGGTTCGCTTGTCGAGCCGTCGTGACAATCCTTCTGAGAACGTCGCGCGCAAGCAGGTCTATAGCAACATCATGGCGGCTCTCGAGACGCTGCCCGATGATCAGCGACAGGTAGTGGTGCTCCGAGAGTTGGAAGGTATGCCTTACAAAGAAATAGCGGAGATCATTGGAGTGCCAGAAGGGACAGTGATGAGTCGTCTCTATTACGCCCGTCGCCGTCTCCAAGAGTTGTTGGCAATGCATCGTCCAACGTCTTGAATGAAAAGGAAACACGTGCGTCCATGTCTGGAGAGAGTAATCAAGTGACTTTGAAACCAATTGAAATCGCCCGTCTNCGCGTCGAAGACGGTATNGGTACCGAGGACGACCTGCAGTTGCTGGCCGACGCGGGCGTTGATGTCGAAGCCGACTCAGGGCTGAGGAAGGCCCTGCAGATTGCGTTGGCGGCATCAGAAATCCCATCCATTGCAGATGCGGTCATGCTCAATTTGGGTGCGACCACGGTGCCTGTTGGTATGGCCATGGCTGAAGAACTTGATGAAGCTCCAGATGTGAGTAGCCATGTCATGGCGATGCTGGGTTCAAACGAGACATCTACATTGGATGTAGCGAAAGCCATTTACGAGGAAGGTGGAGAACCTGGGCCACTTTGGAATGGTGTTGCTGCTGCTATCGATGTCGATCCAGGTGTCGATTTGGGAGAAATGCTTCGTGCTGCAGTTGAACATGAAGCCGGTCCATCCAATATCGAATGGATGCCGAAAGCGAGACCATACTGGAAGGTCGGCGCGGCCACTGGTGTCATTTTTGCAATGGCTGCCGCAGTTTTGCTGTGGGTTCAAGCTTCGGTGCCGAATGCGGATGTCGTGGCGCAACAAGCACTGGATGAACTCCCATTTTTTGAAGGCCCGGTTGAGATCGAGTCACTTGATGTTGGTACCGCCAACATCGCACAAGTTCTTCAGTTTGATGAAGACTCGCCGACAATCATTTTTGTTGGTGAGTTGGAGGAGTAGTAATGAAAGTCTGCACTTGGCTATTTCTATTTGTTGCGGTTTTCCTATCGCCGGCACAAGCTGCCATCGCTGGTGACCTGTATGCCGAGAAAAGTTCATCCACCGTGAGCGAAAAGGTCACGATTAAGGTGTGGACGGTTCATGCCAGCAACAGTCACAAAGAAGTCGATGAGAGACTCAAGCGCATTTCGAAGTATTTGAAGAACCTAAATTACGCTGGCTTTAAACTGCTTAGCAAGGATGCCGCTCAGCTTGAACCGAAGGGAAAGCAAAAGTTTCAAATCGCTGGAGGAAAGACCGTAAAAGTGACGGTGTTGAGCCGCGATGAAAAGCGGGCGAGGGTTCGAGTTGAGGTTCATGGAAGTAAAGGTAAATTGGTGGACACCACTGTAAATATCCGAAGGAACGGTCTTTTCATGGTGGCGGGTCCAAAACATAAAGGTGGAATCCTTGTGCTGCCCATTTTTGCTCGCTATTGAAGCTTCATGACGATTTTCCAGCAAATTATCGATGGCAATATTCCCGCTGATAAGGTTTTCGAGGACGAGAGAGCGATCGCTTTTCGAGATATTCAGCCCCAAGCACCAATTCACATTTTGGTGATCCCTAAAAAACCGATTGTTTCGTTGGCCGATGCGTCTGAAGAAGATCGGGACTTAATGGGGCATCTTATGTTGGTTGCCGCCCAAGTGGCTCGTTCAGAAGGTATAGACGAAGCGGGTTATCGCGTTGTCACCAATATTGGACGAGAAGGTGGTCAGAGTGTGGACCACATTCATTTGCACGTTCTGGGTGGTCGGCAAATGGGCTGGCCGCCGGGCTAAAGCGAAGGATATCTGTTGCGGGTGTGCCATGTTTGAGGGCATTCGGTTAGAGTGCTAGCCAAATTGCCAACATGGAGCCAAAAATGAGCACCGTCCCCTTTGTAGCTGCCCCCACATTTATGAACACTGGACTCCCGCTTTTCGCTGAGATGCCGTACCGTGTCGCTGACTTAAGTGAAGAAGCGGTTCGATTCGGCAGGAAAGAACTGGACTTGGCATTGGTTGAAATGCCAGGCTTGGCCGCCCTCCGTGAGGAGTATGCAGGAGAGCAACCGTTAAAGGGTGCGAGAATCATGGGTTCTCTGCACATGACGATTCAGACTGGTGTACTCATCGAGACATTGGTGGAGCTTGGCGCTGAGGTGCGTTGGGTCAGTTGTAATATTTTCTCGACCCAAGACCATGCAGCAGCTGCAGCAGCAGTAGGGCCGAATGGTACAGCCGAGGATCCTCAGGGTGTACCCGTTTATGCCTGGAAGGGTGAAACGTTGGAGGAATACTGGTGGTGCACCATGCAGGCGTTGGTCTGGCCGGGTGAGGTGGGTGCCAACCTGATTCTGGATGATGGTGGAGACGCAACACTTCTTGTTCACCTGGGCCATGAACTGGAGAAGAAGGGTGAGATGCCCGACCCCAGTACGACTGATGTGGAGGAAATGAAGGTCATCCTCAACGTGTTGAAAGATGTTCGTGAACTCAAGGGTGATGGTTTTTGGACAGCCATGGCGGCTGGCATTCGCGGGGTTTCTGAAGAAACGACGACGGGTGTACACCGTCTGTACGAGCGGACCCAGAACGGTACCTTGTTGTTTCCCGCAATCAATGTGAATGATTCTGTCACCAAGTCGAAGTTCGATAATGTTTATGGCTGCCGCCACTCTCTTGTGGACGCCATCATGCGTGCAACCGACGTGCTAATCGCAGGCAAGAAGGCGCTTGTGTTGGGATTTGGAGATGTGGGCAAAGGCTCTGTAGATTCCCTCCGTGGCCAGTGTGCTCGTGTAAAAGTGACCGAGATTGATCCCATCTGCGCTCTTCAAGCCTGCATGCTGGGTATCGATGTTGTTCGCCTTGAAGATGAGGTGGCTGACACTGATATTTTTGTCACTGCGACGGGCAACTTTGGAATCATTGATGCCAGCGACATGATGAAGATGAAACACAATGCCATNGTCTGTAATNTTGGTCACTTTGATAATGAGATCGATATGGCTGGGCTGGAAGCCATGGTGCTTACTGGCGAGGTCGAAAAGATTGAAATCAAGCCACAGGTTCATGAATNGAAGTTCAAGAATACGACCCACGGACCCAATGGTGGAGGTCACAGTATTTTGGTTCTGGCTGAAGGTCGTTTGGTCAATCTCGGCTGTGCAACTGGTCATCCAAGCTTGGTGATGAGTGCGAGCTTCACGAATCAGACAATGGCTCAGATAGAGCTGCATGAACGTGCAGAGGATTATGGAGTCAATCAATTGGCTGATCCCATGGGAGCAGTACCCACTGTCGTGACGTTGCCAAAACACCTCGACGAAAAGGTGGCACGCCTTCACTTGGATAAGTTTGGTGTGAAGCTGACCGAGTTGACTACAGAGCAAGCCGAATACATCGGTGTCGAACAGTCAGGACCGTACAAGCCTGAGCATTATCGATACTGATTGGAGGCTTCAGATCACAGTGAAGGGGCGCTTTCTCGGAGGCGCTCTATCATTGCAATGACGTCGGGATGGTCGACATCATTCATGGCGCTGATGAGGAACTCTTCTGTGTCCACTCCATGGTCTCTGCTGTACTTTACAGCTTGCAGGGCCATGTCGAGTCGGTCGAGATCGTGAACTAGTTTTGCTTCCGGTGTTTTCTGCTGTTCATACTCTTCCCACAGCTGGTAGAGATCCGGACGCATATGGAGCATGTCCTGGAGAGCTTCCGACTCCATTGCCGACTTTTGACTCTTTTCAATATTGTCGTGGGGCGTGATGTCTCCCACACGTGCCTCTGCTAAGTCGTGAATAACAGCAAGCTGCAACGCTTTATGTTGGTCAATGCCTTCAGGGCATACCGCTACAACCAGCCATGAGACACCCCAACTGTGTGCAGCTACGCTCTCCGCATCGCCGATCCCAACTCTAGACCAACCAGCCCGAGGCAATTCTTTCAGCTGTAAGGTTTCAAGAAGCAGTTCTTTCATTCGCCGATGACCAGTTTTCGTTGATCGGGCCATCGCATACTCAGCAAAATTGGATCAGAATTTTGGCGACTAATGAAGTCTTCCCGATTGTGGATTCCAGCCCAGCCCTCAGCGATCATCACTTGAGCCACAGCGCTCCCTAAGTTGCTTCCTGGCCCCGGCAAAACCACGACGTCAGGAGCGGTAGTACGGAGGGCCGTTCGNATGCACGCAGTCAGGTCGAAGGTGTCTGTGACCTGTGTAGTTAGCGTGTAATTTCGAATGGACTCACCACTGCTGTACCTGGCCGGCCATACAGTGCCTGAGCCGTCGATCATGGTGACTTTGGGTGCCTGCCATTGTAGTGCTTGCAGATCGTGTACTGCACGGTCCGATGCAGGCTCCATGAGTGGTGTATGGAATGCGGAGTGCAAGGGGAGCCGAATGGGGAAAGTGTGGGCGCCTTGAGTCAGGGCTGGCAGCTGTTTGGTTGCGGCTTTGAGGGCCGCTTCTGTGCCCCCAAGCACAGCCTGTCCACCCAGGCGAATGGACCAATATAAGTCTGGGATACTATCGACCACTTGTTGTACCAATGCCACTTGATTGGCATCAACATGCCAGTTGGCGTCGATCATTGGGTAAACGATTTGTCCACCAACGATGTTGTTTGATTGATACTGCCCCATAGTTTCGATCAATCTGGCACATTCATCCATGTCCAATGCACCTGCTACACCCAGTGCAGTGTACCAGCCCATTGAGTTGCCAATGACCGATACAATCTCAAAGCGGTTGTGATCAATTTGGTCCAGATCGGCGACCGATACCCCGGCGGTCAGGATCGACGCATTTTCGCCTCGTACGTGCAGCTTGCTGGAATACTTTTCAGCTGCATCCATCTCTCGGACGGTGGGGCGATCTAAAACTCTTCGATGTTCGTCCAGAACGTCGAGTGAGGCGGACTCGATGGAGTCAAGGGAGCCTAAAGCATCCTTGCCATAAGAACCCCGGCCTGGACAAAGAATCAGTGTACGTTTCATCGTTTCATCAGCTCTTTAGCCGCAGCTTCGATTTGAGCTTCTTGCACAAGCACCAAATTCGCTGCATCTCCGAGAGGAATGTAAGTGTCTATGCCTGCGACCCTCGCCATTTGAACATTTGGACAGTGTTCGACCAGCGCGGTCATGATTCCTTCCGCCATGCCGCCAGTTTCTCGGCACTCATCGACGATCAACACCTTTCCAGTGCATTGAGCTTCTCTGACCATATCTTCGACGGGGAGTGGATTGAGCCATCGGATATCGACGCAACGAGCGTTGATTCCTTGGTCTTTGAGTCGCTCTGCCACCCGCAGGCTCATCCAGTGGCCGTTGGCGTAGCTGATGATCGTGAGATCTTTCCCTTTCCCCCACGTTCGTGCGGAGCCAACAGGAACATGAAAATCCGCTGCTGGATAGGCAAACGACCATCTGCCGTCCTTTTCTGCGTATAGATCCTTGGTCATGTAGAGTGCTATCGGCTCTATGAAAGCACTTACCCGACCATCGACCTCGGCTGCGGCGATACATGTTCGAAGCATTCCAACCGCATCTTCTCCGTTGCTTGGACACGCCATTATGAGTCCGGGAATGTCCCGNAAAGCGCCCACGGAATTGTCGTTGTGGAAGTGGCCTCCAAAACCCTTTTGGTAGGCAAGGCCCGCGATGCGTACAACCATTGGGTTTGCATATTGCATGTTTGAAAAGAACTGCTGTGAACAGGCTTCACCCCGGATTTGGTCGATGGCATTGTGCAGGTAGGCCAAATATTGAATTTCGGGTACTGCTAAAATNCCCATTTGTGAGGCACCGATTGCCAGCCCAAGGATCGATGTCTCATCCAGCGGAGTGTTGAAAACCCGCCCAACTCCCGCTTTTTCCTGGAGTCCGGCGGTCACGTGGTACACGCCGCCTTTCCGGGCAACATCTTCTCCGAAAATACAGAGGTGCGGGTATTTGATGAGTTGATCCCCGAGCGCCCGATTGAGTAGCATCGCCATATGACGCGGCCGGTCAAGCTCTGGCAAGCGGCCGTGAAATTCCAGCCTTGTTTCCTGTTCTACTTCGACCTTGATCTCAGCAGCGATCTGATTTGGATTCAAAGGTGCAAGGGGTCGTACAATCTCTTCTACACTTGTCAGTTTGGGTCTAGATACCGCTTCTTGGCCCAAAGCGTATGTCGTTTTACGGCATTGCTCGTACATTTCGACCACATCTTTAGGACTCAGCCACCCACCCTCGATGAGCATGTTTGCTGTAGCCAAGAGCGGATCTTTGGATTCTGTAGCCACGATTTCTTCTGTAGAACNGTACAGCTGTTCTACGTCCGAACCGGCATGTCCGAGGAGCCGGACTAACTTGATGTGAAGAAAGGCCGGCTTTCTTGTTGTGCGCGCATGTTCGATGGCATCAGATGCCGCTTCAAAAGCGTCGACGATATCAAGCCCATCGGCGCCAAAGTAGCTTATCCATGGATCGGCTTTGAAACGATCAGCCACCCAATTTCTGGGTGTGCGGACGCTGATTCCAATACCATTATCTTCACAGACGAAAACAATGGGGCAGGGAAGATTTTGGTGTGTTGCCAGTCCTGCAGTGTTGAATGCACAACATGCAGTCGCGTGGTTGGAACTCGCATCGCCAAAAGAACAAAGGACTACGCTGTCTTCAGGTACGGGGGTCGCAACTCCAATGCGGCGTTGGCGTTCAAGTGTGAATGCAGCACCCACTGCTTTGGGCAAATGTGACGCAATGGTAGATGTTTGCGGTGGAACCCAAAGATCGGCGGAACCAAATACTTTGTGGCGTCCGCCAGCGATGGGTTCATCAGACGACGCCACCAACCCCAAGAGAACATCAAAGGTTCCACTTTGTCCTGGCACTTGGCTGGCCCGATGTTGAAAGAACGCACCTGACCGGTAGTGGAGGAAAGCTGGATCAGTGGGGCGGCTGGCGGCAGCCACGGTTGCGTTGGCTTCATGCCCAGACGATCCGATGGTGTAAAAGCATTCACCCTCGGCCTTGAGGTCTCGAGCTGTGAGGTCCAGATGTCGGCTGGACATCATCGATGAAAAAATCGTGATGGCTTGACGGCCGGTTAATCGATGACCGACTCTGACCGGCTGATCAAGATCGGTTTGCTGGGGAGCTGGACTAAGCTCGTTAATCGTTTCGATGAAGTTCGTGTCTACGACTTTTGCTCGACTTACAGCCATGAGAAAAACCTTCTAAAACAAAGCTTTAGAATACTTTAGTGGGTAGGGGGACGTTGGCGGATTTAGCAGCGCGCGACACTGCGGTAACTAAATTTTTGTCGTCTGAAGCATCGGCGACTTCGTGGGCTGCGCGGATTGCGGAGTCCTCTTGGCCGGGTATTCGTGCCAGCGCCAGTAGCGATAGTACTTCGTCTCGTGCGTTACCCAACGACTGTGCTTCAAGTCGGGCCTGGCGTGCCAACTGCAAGCCTTCATTCTGGTTTCCATCATCCAGCGCTGCACATGCCTGGCCGAGCAAGGTGTCCGGTAATGGAGCGATCGCGGCAGCCGAACCCGCGGCTTTTCCTCGGATGATGTCGGCCTTGAGGCCTCTCAGTGCGGAGATGGCCTCGCTTTCGCCGGCAATGGTGGCCAGTGCGATGGCGTTATTGATCTCCGCTTTTGCTTTGGACAGGTCGCCAAGGAGCATGTGAGCCTGGGCCGTCCAAGCGGCGTGTCGCGCCCTGAGGTGGGGTTGCTCGTCCAGGGAGGGGGCGAGCAATGAACACAACGCCAACGCATCCGTTCCATTCTGATGGGCCAAGGCTTGGACGATTCCCACTGCAAGTTCATCTTGTTGATTTTGAACTTTGACTTCAGCCATGGGCCATTCCAAGCGCTGTAAGCGCAATGCCCGCTGCTTCGTCCTCAAGTTCCACTGGTACCGAGATTTCTCCTGGTTTGAGTTTTTTCTCTGCAAGCCATTCCAGAGTCAGTCCGAGCAATGCGAAGTGCAATAATACGGGTTCTGGTGAGCCAGCATTGGTCACAATATTCAAAGGATTTCCGTCTGCGAGTACAACCACTGTGGGGCCGTCTTCAAGCGTGTATCGGACCACATGGTCTGCAACTTGGTCGATACCCGATGACGCAGCCTTGATTCCGGTAATATCCACTTCATCGTTGCCGTGGCCAGCATTCACAAGCACCAATCCATTGCGTGCTTGTCGAACCAAATCTGTATCGATCACCCCTTGCTTACCAGTACACGTGACTGCGATTCCAACCCTTTCCAGACAATCGGGTAAGTTCGGAGTGGGGTATGCATCGTAGTGTGCTTTAAGGCGTCGAATGGGGTTTGGTTCGACCACCTCAACGCTGGCGCCATTGGCTCGGGCATATGCAGCCACGCCGCGCCCTACGGGGCCGTAGCCGATCACACCAACTCTTCGCCCTGAAATATGCATTCCGGTCAAAGACTGGACCGCATGCCACAACCCTTCACCAACGCCATGGCGGTTCTCAATCGCGGGCTTCAACTTGCCGTCATTAATATTGACAACCCCAATGGGTATTGAGTTCAACGCTCGAAGCTTGCTGATACCCGTGCGCGTCACTTCAACGCCACCTTGAACCGATTCGATGAGGTCGGGTCGTTCATTGATGAGCGTTGACATAATGTCTGCACCCACATCAGCGATAAGATCGGGTTTGTGGTCCAGGGCCTGGCGATATGCGTCGTTTTGATTTCCAAGGGTGTAAACCGTGATGCCATTGTTGCGCAGCATCGCGACAACACCATGGTCGGTTGTTGCATGGTTGGAGCTGCAAACAACCCAATTTCCACCACCAAGACTCAGTTCACGTATAAGCGCGCCAGTGAGTGTTGTGAGGTGGGCGGAAATCGCAATCGTTTTCCCTTGAAAGGGACGGGATGCAGCCCACCGATTGCCAAGTATGGTCATGATCGGAAAGAACGCATTGATGCGCGAGATCTCAGCAGCAGCCCTGGTTGCTCGGGGGTCAGAAGCCATGTCTACCTCTGTGCGTGATCGGTTGTGCTTTGTGGGTATCTCGATGGGTGCCTTTCGGGTATGTCGTTTTTCAAGGAAAGCTAAAATGACTCTCTGGTCAGTTTTAGTGGGTTGGGATACGAGACCGTAATGAATTCTTTGGTCACCCGTCGTACTTTATTGGTGACCGGCGCGAGCGCTGGTGCCATTTTATCGTTGGGTTTTGGATTCAAGTGGATGGGCCGGCCAGCCAGCAATTCGAAGCTTCTCAGCCAAATCGAAATCGATGTTGTGGAAAAGGCTGCAGGTGTGCTTTTTCCTGCAGGTGTTTTTTCGATTGCGGGCGGCGACGGTTTCACCGCGCCTGAGGTCGACCGCCTACTGGCAGATGTAGTGGACCCAAATGTTGTCACGCCATTTAGGGCCATGTTGGCGGCGCTGGAGTGGGGGACTATGGTTTCGCGTGGACAGCCGTTCAGTTCGTTGACAAACGCTGAGGCCAAGGACGTTTTGGATATTTGGGCATCGGAAAACCCATTCCCACGCCGAATTGCTTTTGACTCGCTGCAGGCAATCCTGGGTTTGGCGTTTTTGCGGCGTGCCGAGGTTTTAGAGGACATCGGTTGGCGAACAGGGTGTTTTGGATGAAACTTGGGTTTCGCGATTATGGTCCAAACGAAGAATGGGAAGCAGATGTATGCGTCATTGGTGCGGGCGCCGGTGGGGCTGCCACTGCGTGTGCTTTGGCTGAAGCTGGCCTGAATGTGATCGTCCTCGAGGCGGGGAGTCACTGGGAACCCAGTGAGTTCAAGCAAGACTCGGCATGGGCGTACAGGAATCTGTATGAAGGTCGAGGTACCCGGACGGCTGTAGGTAACTGCGTGCTACCGGTACCGGGTGGGCGTGGTGTTGGTGGCAGTACCTTGATCAACAGTGCCATTTGTTTTCGGACTCCCGATGTCATTTTGGATCAATGGGTCTCGGAGTATGGTTGTACCCGTTTGACCAAAGAGGCCATGAGCCCCCGCCTGGATCGGGTTTGGAAGACCATCGGTGTTTCAGTGAACCCTGTGGCATTTCAAAAGAACAACAATTTGATCTTTAAGAAGGGTGCGGACGCTCTGGGTTTACCCGGTGATTGGCTGCCTCGATCAGCTCCAGGGTGTATCGGGTGTGGTACATGTCAAACCGGATGCCCTACCGGCGGAAAATCCTCTGTTGACAGGTCCTTTCTACCGATTGCGATTGCGACAGGACATGCTCGAATTCACGCAAACTGTCGCGTTCAAGGTGTCGAAACAAGTGGTGGTCGCGTCGTGAGTGTGGGGGGGCAGTTGATTGATCCAAGTGATCTCAAGCCCAAAGGCAGTTTCACCGTAAAAGCGCGCGCTTTTGTGAGCTGTGCGGGGCCAGTGGGTACACCCCGTTTCTTGCTGAGTACGGGCTTGGCAAGTGATGTCGTCGTAGGGCAGAACCTCTTTATCCACCCAACCAGTGGTCAGATGGGCAGGTTCGAGGAAGAGATAAAGCCTTGGCGCGGCGTGACCCAAGGGTACTGTGTCGATAGGTGGGATGAAGGATATCTGCTGCAGGTGTATTCACTGTCACCCGATCAAATGTTTACGGGTATGCCCTATTCATTGGGCAAAAGTCGGCTTGAGGCTGTGCGGGATTTCAAGCATATGGGCTTGGCGGGTCCGTTGGTTCATGACGAAGATAGCGTTGGAAAAGTGACATTGTCGGGTTTGGTCTACTTCCTGGGTGACCAAGATCGAA
The DNA here is from genome assembly GCA_002707085.1 of Deltaproteobacteria bacterium. Taxonomy (GTDB): domain Bacteria; phylum Myxococcota_A; class UBA796; order UBA796; family UBA796; genus UBA796. The sequence goes on along the minus strand of PALY01000030.1, from coordinate 12,494 downwards.
AACGGTTGCTTGCAGGAATACGGGAAACTTGCAGAGTTTTCTTTGCTGCAGGGGCGTTGGAGGTCTACACCGGAATTGTTGGCAGTAAGCCCATTCAGCGTGTGGAAGACATAGACGATGCGGTCCGTGACGACATTCCGGCGCGAGATCTGTATCTGTATGCCAGCCACCCGATGAGCACTTGCCAAATGGGAGGGGATTCAGCGACATCTGCTGTGGATCCGGATGGTCGCGTCTGGGGATGGGACAACCTTTTTGTCGCAGATGCCAGCGTGTTCCCCACCAGTCTTGGTGTGAACCCACAGGTATCCACGATGGCCATTGGCTTGACGATTGGTGATGCAGTTGCAGAACACCTTGGGGGTTAGCGACGCGGTTATATGGCGTCCGCGTGAACCTATGTTGCCAATGAAATGATTCGCTGAGTCAGTTCCTCTAAGCCGGCCACTCGGTCTTCGAACCACGTTGTTTCACTCGGAGTCACCAAGGCGACGGATGCGTCCAGGTCACCAATGGTATTCGCAAAGACGATTTCGCTGTTGGTACGCCTTTGTTGGTTGCGGGCAACTTGTTCAAGATCGATGCCGGTTACACCGGGTGCTGCAGCCTTGAATGATACGATGCGAATGTGTTCCGACCAGCCATGAATTTGATCCAAGATTTTGGGTGTGGGGACAAGGCGAAGCAGAAGTTCCTTTTGGCCTGATTCGATTTTTTCGTGGGTTTGTGACTCGGAGGGAGAGGCCATGTAGTCGCCTACGGCCGAGGCATGAACGACAACACCGTTGGGGTGCTCTCGGACCCAAGTGCGCATCCGCACCAAGAGGTCGTCGGTAGATCCGTACGATTCAGTCTGGATTCCGTTGGGGCTTCGAAGTAGAGCTTCCGGGCTTCCAAGTAAGTGGATATCTCCCATGCCTTCCAATGATTCCGCGAGACGTACACCCGTTCGGCCCGATGAGCGAGCGGAGATGAATCGCATCGCATCTACTGGGTTTCGGGTGGCTCCAGCGGTAATCAAGATTGGGCGCACGTGTTCTCCCCACTTACACCCTCGTAGCATGGCAGGATCTTTGTGACATGGAAGCGTCATTTCAGAACAAAATTTGTGTAGCCACCATTCTGGGTGCTGTTTTGTTCGCCGAACTGTCCATTCCGTCTATAGATCATCCCTTGGGGTCAGATTGGGGCCACTACTTTACTGTGGCCGAATACCTATGGCACCCGAACCCTGATATTGGATATCCGGACTTCCGAAAGCCTTGGTTTGGTTGGTTGATGGGCGCCTTGGGCGAGGGGTCGACCTATCTTGATGCAGCACAGTTCTTGGGTAGAGCGTCTGCGCTCACCATGATTGTTTGCTCTGGAATTTTAGCCTGGGCGCTTGCTGGTAGGTGGTCGGGGGGCGTAGCCGCGTGGGTGATGGCTGGCTTGCCGTTGGTGCTGGATGGTGCCTTATGGGTGAACCATTACCCACTGCTTGGGGCTGCAATTGGGCTGGCATTTGCCGCCGGTGCTGCAGCCTCACGATGGAGAGGTTGGTGGTGGGTGACGCTGTCGGCCGCTGGGGCTGGCGCAAGTCTTGTGCTGGATATGCGAGGTTCTGTGGCAGTTCCTGTTGCCTTGATGTTGGTGCTTTTGGGAAGCCTGAACATGGGCGTTCGGAGCGCCTTGATGCGACTGCTGCTTTTCGGTGGAATCGTCGCGTCATTTCATGGGCACGACAATTGGCTCCAGACTTCCTTTAAGGTTCCTCAATTGGAGTTTGAACAACAACTGAAGGTCCAGCGAAAAGGTACCTTGGGTCAGATAAGGCAGGGGACCTTTGATAACTCATATTTACAGGAAGCCTGTGCCAATCAAGCTGTCACCGATGTCAGCTTGGACTTGCTTCAGGACGACTGTGCTGTGGCACTGCGCGGCAATAGTTATCGCAGACTGACTGCAGAGCGTCACCTGCCAAATTCACACACGCTATGGCTTCTGCCTCTGGTGATTCTCCCTTTCGGTGCCACACGATTGAAAGCCTTCAGTTCTGTGTTGGCCAGTGGGATTGTTTTTACTGCTCCCTTGATGAGCTTGTTGGTAGGAATGGGGTGGGTGACCTATTTTGACCGGTATGTTCTACCGTTTGCGGTGGTTTTAGGCGCTTTGGTTCCAGTGGCATTTGGGCGGGTGGCCCAATTGGTTGGGAGCGCCATTCCCAGGGTTAGGGGGTGGTTTGCCTTTCTTTTCGCTGTTGCTGCTGCGGCTTGGTGCAGCACTGTATGGCCGGGGATTGATGCGCGTGGTCTGGCAGCTCCAGAAGAAAGTCGGTCGTCCGAGTATCACGCCGGGGTATTGGCCAAATGGGCATTGAATGCGTTGGGTGACGGGGACGGAATCTTGGATTGTGCTGGTTTGGCACTTGATAGTCTGATCCTTCCAAAGCAAATCGATTATATGCGTTACCCACCGGGAGACCCCGAATGTGCGGCGAAGATTCAGTCTCCAGCGGTTCGGAAGGGAAAGAGTTTTTTGATTACGATGCATCGGGATTATCCACAGAATTCAGGTCCTCAGGACTTGGCCTTCAACGTGAACGCGATTGAAGCGCTTGGGTGGCAGGCTGTGAACATGGGTGTGCCATTAGATGGCTACATGGTCTGGGTGAAATAGATGCGTCAGGGCCTGTATAGAATCGTTTTGAGTGTCTTCCTTGTTTGCTATTTGGCTGTGGGGGTCGCATCGGCCAATCGTAAGTCCGATTTCTGGAAACCGGTCTACAAGAAGCTTCGATGGATGCAAACGAGTCTCAATCTTTGGCAGAACTGGGGGATGTTTGCTCCTCCACCAGGAAGTACATCTTGGATGACCCTGGAAGGTGAGACGGCATCTGGCGAAATTGTCGAGATTGAGCCTTTGTTTGACGAGTTGGAGCCAGGTTTCTTTCGGTGGCGATATGACCGCCTGCAGAAATCCGCGTTGTCCAGCTTTCGGGAGTCTCGGAGCGCATTGCGTAAGGCCATCGCACACAATGCTTGCTATCGTTCTGCCCAGGCGGGCCAGCCCGTAGTCAAGGTCACTTTGCATCGTGATAGAACTTGGGTTTTGCGTCCCAGCAAGCAACTGAAGGAGCCGCGGCCCAAAGCCAGACGGAAGGTTTCAGAGTTGGGGAGCTTCAAATGTCCCTAAAAGAGATTTTTCACGGTCTTTCTGCCATTTGGCGTGCTTGGGCATGGTTTTGGTTCTCCCCCATTAGCGCCAAGGGTACCGGTGTCATGCGGGTGTTGCTTGGTTTGATGTTGGTGATGACCACCATCGATATCTTTCCGGATCTAGAGACTCTCATTGGACCCAATGGGCTGTTTCATGCCTCGTCTGCGAAACGAGGTTTCCGGATGTCTCGATGGACCTATTTTGATCAAATACCCACCTTGTGGGGCATGCAGCTTGCGCATGGTGCCGCTTTGGTGGCCAACCTGCTTTTCATGTTTGGCTATAAAAGTCGCACAATGGGTTTTCTAAGTTTGGTGGCGCATGCGGCCTTGTACCAACGCAACTCTTGGTTCATGAACGGCGGTGACCGGCTAATTCGCGAATGTACCCTGTACATCTGCTTGGTTCCGTGTGGAGCGGCCTACTCCGTCGATGCGTGGCTCAAGAAGCGAAAGGCTTTCCGGCGCGGGCGAAAACCCATCAAGAATCCATTAATTCCGGTACTTGGTATGCGGATGGTCCAGATTCAAGTTGCCATCATGTATCTTCTATCGGGCCTTGAGAAATGGGAAGCAGGGACTTGGCAACGAGGAAGTGCCTTGTATTACTCGCTTTCCTCTGGAAATTATCAACGTTCAGATCAACTGGTTGCACCTTTGCTCGATACATCCTTCGGTCACAAGTTGACGGAGATTGGGACCGCCATCACGTTGTACTGGGAAGTTGGTTTCATTGTGCTGGTCCTGTGGCGGCCCACGCGTTGGCTTACGCTGATATCCGGAGTCTTCATTCATGCGGGTATTCACCTTATGCTCATGGTCGCTTTTTTCTCCTCGATCAGTATGTGGTGCTACCTTGCATACCTTCCATATGATTGGGTTGAAAGGTTGGAAAAGCGGTGGCAGGCGCGGGGCCGGGCGAAGGTATAGCGCCGTGTCGACACTGTGTATGGTCGGGGTTGGAAGACCGCGTTAGCCATGCGGGTCCAAATTGCTCAATTCGTTGGAGGTAAATTTAGATGTTTACCCATCTTAGAAAACTTGAAGCCGAAAGCATTCACATCATGCGAGAGGTTGCTGCGGAAGCAGAAAACCCTGTGATGTTGTATTCAGTTGGTAAAGACAGTGCGGTCATGCTGCATTTAGCGATGAAGGCTTTTTATCCTTCAAAGCCTCCATTTCCCATCATGCACGTTGACACGACATGGAAGTTTAAGGAAATGATTGGCTTCCGTAATGACATGGCTAAAAAGCTGGGTCTGGACCTGATTGTTCACATCAATGAGGATGGCGTTCGAGATGGGGTGGGGCCGTTCACTCACGGTTCGGCTGTGCATACCGATGTCATGAAAACGGTTGGGCTTAAACAAGCTTTGGATAAGCATGGATTTGATGCCGCATTTGGTGGCGCCCGGCGAGATGAAGAAAAGTCACGTGCAAAAGAACGAATCTTTTCCTTCCGTACTGCACAGCACCGTTGGGACCCCAAGAACCAACGCCCCGAGTTGTGGAACCTGTACAACGCGCGTAAAAACCAAGGCGAGTCGATTCGGGTATTTCCAATCAGTAACTGGACCGAGTTGGATGTATGGCAATACATCCACGTGGAAAACATTCCAATCGTGCCTTTGTATTTCTCCGATGTACGCCCAGTGGTAGAGCGCGATGGCGTGTTGATCATGGTGGATGATGATCGCTTGCCGCTGAAGCCGGGTGAAGAGCCGATGATGAAGAAAGTTCGGTTCCGCACACTGGGTTGCTACCCATTGACGGGGGCTGTGGAATCCGACGCAGCCACCCTCCCTGAGATTATCCAAGAGATGCTGTTGACGACGACATCAGAACGTCAGGGGCGTGTGATTGACTTTGATTCATCGGCTTCGATGGAGAAGAAAAAGCAGGAGGGCTACTTCTAATGGCCCATAAAGACGATTTGATTGCTGAAGACATCTTGGCCTATCTCAAGGCTCAAGAGAATAAGTCTCTGTTGCGTTTCATTACATGTGGTTCTGTGGATGACGGGAAGTCGACACTTATTGGTCGTTTGCTGTTTGAATCAAAACTGTTGTTTGAAGATCAGTTGGCGACCCTTGAAGCTGAATCCAAGCGGATGGGGACACAGGGTGAGGACATTGACTTTGCATTGCTGGTCGATGGTCTTGCTGCGGAACGCGAACAGGGAATCACCATCGATGTCGCCTACCGGTTCTTTTCAACGGACCGCCGTAAGTTCATCGTTGCGGATACTCCTGGCCATGAGCAGTACACTCGCAACATGGCGACCGGTGCCTCAACTGCCGATTTAGCGATCATGTTGATCGATGCGAGAAAGGGTCTGTTGACCCAAACTCGACGTCACAGCTTTATCGTTTCCATGTTGGGTGTTCGCAAGGTTGTCTTGGCCATCAACAAGATGGATTTGGTCGACTATTCACAAGATGTCTTTAATCAAATCGAAGCCGACTACCGTGAGTTTGCAGAGCAGTTGGACGTGGAGTCAATCGTAGCGATTCCGGTGTCAGCGCTGAAGGGCGATAACATCACTGAGCCTGGTGACAGAACTTCTTGGTACACGGGGCCGAGCTTGCTTGAGCATTTGGAGACCGTGCCTGTTGNTGATCGGTTGACTGAACAGTCGTTTCGTATGCCTGTCCAGTGGGTCAATCGGCCCAACCACGAATTCCGAGGCTTCTCCGGGCAGATTGCGTCTGGTGAAATCAGGGTTGGTGACCGAGTAAAATCGCTGCCTTCGGGTTGGGAGAGTACGGTTGCACGCATTGTGACCTATGACGGTGATTTGGAAGTTGGGCATGCGGGTCTATCGGTGACCATCACTTTGGAGGATGAGATCGATGTGTCACGAGGCGATGTGCTGGTCACAGCGGATGATCCTTGTGGCGTAGCAGACCAGTTTCAGGCTCGACTGTTGTGGATGAGCGATAAGCCCATGATGCCAAGTCGTCCGTACATTATGAAAATCGGATCCCGAGAAGCGACGGTTACTCCCTCTCAGCTCAAGCATAAAATCAATGTGAATACGCTGGCGAAGGAAGCCGCAAAGACCTTGGCCTTGAATGAAATTGGGGTCTCTAATATTTCGATTGATCGGGAGATTGCATTCGACCCATACAAGGACAATCATGCCACTGGTGGGTTTGTCATGATCGATCGGATGACAAACACGACTGTTGGTTTGGGTCTTATCGATTTTGCGTTGAGAAGGGCGTCAAATATCCATTGGCAAGCAATGGATATTGATAAAGCGACCCGTGCGGCACAGAAGGATCAGAAGCCAGTAATTTTGTGGTTCACAGGCTTCTCTGGTGCCGGAAAATCGACCATCGCGAATATTGTCGAGAAGCAGCTACATGCCCGTGGAAATCACACGATTACGCTGGATGGTGACAACGTTCGTCATGGTTTGAACCGAGATCTCGGATTTACAGAGGCGGATCGTGTAGAGAACGTGCGCCGTGTGGCTGAGGTATCCAAACTAATGTTGGATGCTGGCTTGATCACATTGTCTTGTTTCATCTCACCGTTCAAGTCAGAACGGCAGATGGCGCGGAACCGTGTGGAGGACGGAGAATTCGTGGAAATCTTTGTTGATACTCCATTGGAGATCGCGGAAGGCCGTGATGCCAAGGGTCTATACAAAAAGGCTCGATCGGGTGAAATCAAGAACTTCACGGGTATCGACAGTCCGTATGAGATTCCCGAGAATCCAGAAATCCACCTTCATATGCGTGACCTGAGTGCAGAAGATGCCGCGGGCATGATTATCGGATGGCTGGAAGATAGAGGCTACTTGGCCTGAAGCGTCTCGGTCGTGTTTTTTGCTGCCATGACCATCGAGATGACAGCATCCACCCATTGATCATCGCTGTTGACACAGGGGACCAGTTTCAGGTCCTCTCCACCGGCCTCGATGAAATCTTCTTTGGCTCGGATGCCGATTTCCTCAAGCGTTTCCAGGCAGTCTGCAACGAACGATGGGCAGCTTACCAACAACCGCTTTACGCCTTGATCAACCAATTTGGGTAGAATTTCATCCGTGTACGGTTGTATCCACGGAGTTCTGCCGAGGCGGGACTGAAAACCAATTGTCCAATCGGATGACGAGAGGTTTAGCCGTTCCACAATCCCACGCGTCGTCGCGAAGCATTGCGCCCGATAGCAGCTTCGATTGTTTTTCCCGATGGTATCGCAGCAGTCATCTGATGTGAGGCAGTGGGTTCCCGAAGGATCACAATTTCTGACGTGCCGTTCAGGTAGGCCATGGTAGCTGAACAGGATGTGATCGGGTTTAAATTCATCTCGATCTGTTGCAAGCAATTTTGTAGCAGCGTCGAGATATTCTGGGTGGTCGTAAAAATCAGGTACGACATTGAAAGGGGGTACAACAAACCGCCTTGCAGCATCTTTGTATAGTTCACCAAGGGCTGTTCCCGTCGATGAGGTCGCATATTGAGGGTACAGAGGTAAAACAACGATTTGATCAACTCCGGCGGCCATAAGCTCATCGATGCCGGATTTGATGGTGGGCTGCCCATAGCGCATGGCGAGAACGACTTTGTATTCCTNCCCTAGTTTTTGGCTCAGCGCTTCTGTGAGCGCTTCTGAATGAATTCGCAAAGGCGAACCCTCTTCGGTCCAGATCTCTTGATATGCGGCTGCACTCTTTTTGGGTCGGAAAGGAAGGATGATCGCGTTGAGGAGGAGCCACCGAGCCACCGGGTGGATGTCGATGACACACGGATCGTTCAAGAACTCTCGCAGGTATACCCTGACCGCTTTGGTGGTCGGCGCTTCAGGCGTACCCAGATTGATAAGTAAAACACCAGTCATGCACGAGGAGTTAGTGGGTTTTGGGTGTAATTACCAGTGAGGAAAATGATGCGAATACTAGTTACCGGCGGCACGGGCTTTATAGGTAAGGCTCTGGTTGAGTCCCTTCAGATCGCTAAACATGCGGTGATAGTCGTCTCCCGATCACCTGATTCTGCAGCGACAAAACTGCCAAATACAGAGTTTGTGAGCTGGGATGGTTTGAGCCAGATATTCGCTGAAGGCGTCGATGCTGTGGTCCATTTGGCGGGCGAAACGGTACAGGGGCGATGGAATAAAAAGAAGATTGCTGAGGTTCGCGACAGCCGAATGAAGTGTACAAAGATGCTTCTTGATGCCATTGAATCGGCAAAAGAGCCTCCAAATGTATTGGTGAGCGCATCTGGAATCGGATTTTACGGTGAGGGAGGGGAAGAGCTTCTTCCAGAGACCGCTGAGAGCGGCACCGACTATTTTGCGGCCCTGTGTGTGGACTGGGAGGCGGAGGCTGCGCGTGCCGGCAGTGTTGGGTGTCGTGTCGTGTTCGCGCGGTTTGGGATCGTCATTGGGGAGGGTGGCGGTGCATTGGATGCAATGCTGTTGCCGACCCAAATGGGAATCGGTGGTCCTCTTGGCAGTGGTCAACAATGGTGGTCATGGGTGGGTATTCAGGATGCGGTTGGCGCAATCACCTATGCTGTGCATGATGAGTCGATAAATGGACCCATGAATGTTGTTTCGCCAAATCCGATTCGCCAACATGATTTTCAACGTGTGCTTAGTCGCGTGCTCTCTCGTCCGTCATTTATGCCTGCACCGAGTTTCGCATTGAAGATGGTTCTTGGAACCTTTGCCCAAGAAGTGCTTTCTAGTAAACGAGTCATACCGGCCAAGCTGAAGAACGCTGGGTATCAGTTTTCGGAAGTGGAGCTAGAGGATGTGCTGCGAGTGGCTCTTCAGCGAGAATAGCCGACAGTGAACCCATTCAGGGGCATGGCCAAGGGCCAAGGTTTCGTCGATTGTTGCCCTCTCGGCATTCATCCACATCTTCAGGCCAGTCAACAAATACTGTGAGGTTCCCGTCTCCCCAATCTTCGTCGGAGAGAGTGATGGGCCCCAAGTTCCAACCATCGGCGCTGAGGACGGGGCCGAATTCGTCCACAAAAATCCGAGTTCCATCTTCCCGGTCTATGGTCACCACGACGCTGGTCGCTTCGATTAGCCCTTGGTTGGTGACCGGTAGATAAAGCTGCACGGTACCGGCCCAGCATGTCTCGGTACAGATGTCAGGCTCTTGGGTGGTCAGGTCGGGAAGCCAATGAGAGGGTCCCAATTCTGTCCCGCCCGCTCGAAAGCTATTCCAAGACCGCCAGTTTGGGGTTTGAGTTCGTGGAATGGTTCCGTCGTTGTTTACGTTGGTGATGTGGTAGGCGTATTGATTCCAGACGGGTCGGGCAGCGGCCCATGTTCCAGTGGCATCTCCTATGACGGTGATACCGGTCCAGCCGGGCCTACGGTAATCGTTGCTGGCTACGACAATTTCAGTGCTTCCATCATGGTCGACATCTGCAATTAATGGGTACTCCATGAGGGTACCGGATGAGTGGCCCTCCTGTTGCATTTTAACGGCCCCGGTAGCACCGTCGTAAATCCACAGATTCTCTTCATCCGCGTACACAACTTCGGCTGCACCATCGCCTTCGAAGTCGAACACAGAACTACCCGTTTGTGAACTTGAATAGTCGGAGGTCGTATTGGACNAGATGATGCTGCCATCTGTGTCATACAAGGTGTATTTGCTCAGGTCTGCAACCCCGACTTCGGGGGCGCCATCGCCATCAAAGTCGGCGACGGTGGGCGCGCCTGCGGAACCACCGCCAGCTGTGGCCACCGACCAAAGCAGTGTGCCATCATTGAGGGTCACAANAACTTGGCCACTGCCTGCACGGACAAGGTCAGGTCGCCCATCCAAATTGAAATCACCAATGGCTGGGGCTGCATCGACACCCCCAGAAGGGTCCGTCCATAGGATGGTTCCATCCATGCGATAAATGGTGTTTCCGGCGATGACGTCGAGATTTCCGTCACCATCCCAGTCGATAGAAAAACTCATGCCGTGACCGCCGCCTGAACCTCCAGCACCCACAGCAATTGTACTGCCATCATGGGCTAGGATTGTGCGGCCTGAGATGACTTCTGCGAATCCGTCTCCATCTAAATCGGCAATCGATGGGCACCCGTATGTGCGAACCTCTGACCCGCCACTCCACTTAAAGCCGCCATCAGCACCATGGAGGCATACAACGGAAACACTTTGTCCAGAGACACAGACTTCTATGTCGCCATTGCCTTCGATGTCGCCAATGGCAACTCCACTGGCGCCGAAGATAGGATAGCCGCCTGGGCTGGTAACGGACCAAAGTGTGGACCCATCGGTTCCGCGAATCGCCGTCACAGTACCTGGGCTACCGTATGCGGAGCCTGTGAATGTAGTAAAGACGACATCAGGGATGTCGTCTTCATTGACTCGACCGTCACCATTGTCGTCGTTTAGATTGGCGATGGCTGGCGCTGCCATGATCTGATTGTATGAGCCATGGATGGGGTTCGCATCCCACTGCCATTCTATTGTGGGTGTGAAGCTTCCTATTTCGGGGGTGCGAGCGCAGTCCTCCAAGAGATCCACGCCACCAATGCCGGCGGGTACAAAATCGGAGCAGTCGGGTGGTGTTCCGGTGTCCGGATCACTCGGTGGAGTCACCGGGTCTGGTTCTCCGCTGTCGATACCCTCTGATGCGGACAGTTTGGGTGACAGTTCATACTCAGTACAAGCTGTCACACCACAAATGCTGAGGATGCCTATGCCTTGAAGGCAGAGTCGATACAAGATCGATTGATGCAGCCCTGGACGAACGCTTGAGTTCAAAGGGAAGTGATCTCACCAGCGGCCACATCGATAAGGGCGAATTCGGTGTAGCTGCCTTCACCTGAGATCATGCGGGTATCTGACCACTCCATTGATCCGTTCAAGTAAATGTTAATGGTCACTGCGTTGGCAGGCTCAAAAACCGAACCCGGGTAGTCGTGAACGATCACCGTATAGCTGCTATTCTCTGGTGCTTCGATATTGATGTTTTCGGGTCCAGTGAGGCTGATGTCATCCAAATCGAGTGTTGGGTCGTCGGAGGTGTCACCCGGAATGCCCCAATCTAGGCCACCCGTCCACGAACCCGGAGTGCAGTTACCGTAGTAGCAGTCGGTATCGGTTTCCAGAGTGCCGCCAGGGGCAAGCAGGTGAAGGTCCATATCATCACCACTGTTTTCCCAGAACATTTCAACCCAAAGGGCTTCTGCGGGTTCCGAATCCAGTGATACTTCACATGGGTCTGAATCGATTCCTTCCGAGTTGGTGACAACCAAGCGGCCTACATATTCACCGGCCAAGTCCGTTGTGAAGCCACTGCGGTCGGCGCTGGCGCCGCTTGGCATTACGGCTGCAGAGCCAACGGGACGGTACACGAGGGTCCATGAGTATGTGATGGGAAGGTCGTTCGGATCGTAGGAGTCTCTACCGATCCAGGTGGCGTCCTGTGTGATTGGACGGACTTTGTCTGGAGTTACGGTACACACTGCAACGGGTGCATCGGGATCGATGGGATCTGGTTCATCCGTGTCTTCATAAGGGGACGCTGTGTCGATGGCTGATTCGTCACCAACGGCACCTTCATTGCCATCACCGGCGGAGTGGACCTTGTAGTCCGAGGCACAAGAGGTACAGATAGCAAGAATTAAAGCAGTACGAATCATGGAGAAAACCTCGTATCAAAAAACCAGTGGATACCTTTGCGCTATCCATTTACCGACCAAATCGACCAGCGTAAAGGGGGGAGCCGATCATTTGCCCCAATGTTCACCCTTTCGTCACCTTTGTCGACAAAAAAAATGAATTATTATGTTTCTGTCGGCTCTGCGATTTGCCAGCCACCCAGTTGGTCTTCGATTTCCTTCGCCGCGGCGATGGTGAGGTGGTCCATTCCGCGGGAGCCTACCACTTGGATTCCAAGCGGCATGCCCTTGCGGCCAAATCCAGTTGGGACCTGGGTTACTGGAAACTCCATCACGTTAAACAGTGCCGTATGTGCTGGGGCGAAGGGGGTGCGGAATGCGTCCCAGTGTGGAGGAGCGACTCGGTTGTAGGGTGGGTGTAAGATGACCCCGTTCGCGCCCATTGCTTCTTCAAGTTCAGCCTGGAGTTCTAGACCAAGGGCCACGTATTTCCGGGTCAAATATGGTAGTCCGGCCGCGAGGCGGTCAGCTGCGCACATCATGACCCCTGCAGCTGTGTGGCGGCCAAAGCCTGTGATGAGCCGAAGAAATTCCCATGCTGGGTTCATGGGAGTACCATTTCCCATAATGTCCACGTACGGAACATCGGTTCCATCGGCCAGCATGGCGCTCCAAATCTCAAAA
>PALY01000029.1 GCA_002707085.1 Deltaproteobacteria bacterium | reverse complement strand
CCAGCATCCACTTGGTTGCTTTGTCGTGGAAATCTTCGTTCATTTTTGGAACATGAGTTTCGCCGGCAATCGACCACAGTTCGACTGTGACCGGACTTTGGCCTGATTGGATAAAACGCATCACTTCAGTATCTTCACCGGGGGTGCGATCACTGAGATCCATGGGTTGGATGGTTTCAGTGACTAATGAAGCTCCGTTGTGTTTTGCCCAAAATGAGACGCTTTCAACCGCACCTGGATGGGGAACCCGGGTGTTCGACTTGTAGTTTTTGAGTTGACCTCCATCATACCGAATGACGGCATCCTCTGTGCCGTGGATATGCAGGACATGTACGGGCATGTGGGTGCTGCAGCGATGCGTTTTGGGGAACGAAGCACCGGCAACGCTTGCGATGGATGCGATCTTATCTGCATGATCACAGGCCATTCGGTGAGCCATGAATCCACCGTTTGAATACCCGGTCACATGGATGCTTTGTGGGTCAATCGCATAGGTAGATTGCACTGATTCGATGACTGCACGAAGGTATGTCGAATCATCAATGCCGCTTTTGTCTTTGTCACAGCATGCGTCGGTTGCATTCCAAAAGGAACGGCCTTTGGAGTCTGTTGTACCCGTGGGAGCAGCCATGATGAACCCCTTGGCATCCACCTGTTTGTTCTTCTCCCAGTATTGGATGTAGGAATTCCCAGAACCGCCAAAACCATGCAGTGACACAATCAAGGGAACGGGTTTTTCGGCACGATAACCATCGGGGATCAGTACAGGGACTGGACCCCGACCTGCATCAATGGTGGCTTGGGTATGGGCATCAGCGACACCGATCGTGCCGATCCAAAGGCCACAGCCAAGCATGAGACCGCTATGCTTCATGCCTTTTTGTGTACTTACCGACAGTGGAAAGTCACCACGGTGACCAAATTTGATTCTACGGGTGCATCGGGCATCTCGCCCCCACCAGGGAAGGCTGTGCATTCTGTTCCCTCAGGTGCAGTCACGCTCACCGATACGTCGCCAGGTTGAACGTTGGAAAAGGCCACCATGCCCATGCCGTTTTCAGGAATGGTGTCGCCATATGCGGGTCCAGTACCACCCAGAACCCATGGCTCATCATGATCGACGTTTAGGGATGCAGAGGCACCCACAGCGGGACTCAGGTTGTCGTAGTCGATACCAACGATGACCACACCAGTGTCCTCATCCGGTGTTGCTCCGAGCATCGACAACACTGAACTCACCATGGACTCTGTGGCCATAAAAGTGACGTAATCGAAGTCCTCTTCTGCGGTGGGTCCATACAACAGATGGTCGATGGCGCCGTCTTTTTCAAGGAGCAGCTCAAAAGTGCTGTTGGCGGGTACCGAGATGGTTGCGCTTCCGTTTGAGTCTGTGCTTTCAGTTTCGCCTTCGGTATTTTCTACGGAGACGTCTTCCATTCCAGCACCCGACATTGCATTCAGTATGCGGACAGTCGCTTCAATGGTGGCACCGCTGCTTTCGTCGGTGGCATTGTCTATGGTGTCACTTGTAGATGGGTCGGTATCGCCTTTTTCGGTGGATTCGGCGCAGGCCAAAGCGAACAAGCTGGCGAGAAGGACAGAACGATTCATGGTTTGGAACTCCAATTTGATGGCGGGCCATTAACTGGAGAAACGCTCCTACACTCAGCTTTTTTTGGCCTTCTTTATTTAGGCTTGTCTGACGGTGCAGAGTTGCCTCTCCTATGAAGGGTGCGGAACCCATTCCAGTCGTCTTCGGGTGTCTCGCCGTACATCAAAATACCGCCCAAATTCAGGTTGGCTTGAATCTTCATCCAGGCATTTCCGCGCAGGTAAGGAATGGAAAGGGCCATGATGGTGGAGTCATCGAACTGATTGCCGATAAGTCGAATCAAGGTGCTGCCTTTTGGGAATCTACGAAATTCATCGGAAGGCAGTGAATCAAACCCCTGTCGGGCCTTTTGTACCAGGCCATGGTCGTGTCTCGCCAAGGGGTTGCTGCACGTGCTTGTCGAAATGGCGTGATCCAAGAATCCCAAGTCGAAAAGCGGCAACATCTCACCAGGCCACAACTGTACATTGGGCTGTGTCACAGCGGATGACACGGCATCATGGATGGCTCCACACAGACCAAAGGGTTCAAACTCAAGTGCCGTGAGTCGGCGCCATTGTGAGTCGTCGGCACCGCCTGAAAGCACAAAAGACATGCTCACTGCCGCACGATGCATGGTGTCGAGGTCTACTGTTTTGGGGACCGTCCAATCGGTGGGGTCGATCTGTCCACGGTCGATGGCGGACTCAAAGGCACGTCGCTCCATGCGGAGGACGGAGATCGCCAAAACGGTGTGGATGATGGTCTCATCGGAGTGCAACAGTGTGGCCAGGTGCCGGACTTCTTTGAGCGCTGGCAGCATCTTGTTGGTCCGCAGTCCAACCAGCAGACGGAACTTGGCCAGGTTTACGAGCGCTATCGAGTTTGGATAGGGCTGAAAGTGGTTCAAATACACCGAATTCGATGTGTCCCGTAAGTACTCCTCGTACGGGCCTGTGGCCGGATGAGCGTCGGTGTACTCGCTGGGCAACCGACCGGTCTCCCAGTGATCGTAGTCCATGAGTTCGGTCAAAATAGACAGGTCGCCCACCTCGACATCGTCTGGTGCTGTGGACCAGTGGGCCTTTTCTCTGTTGAGAAAACGACTGTGTTTGATGTTGTCCCACCACTCCACGTTGTGAGCGGGGGTGCCATCATCGAGGCCGATGAGGGGGTTGAGTACCGCACCTGCGTTTCGGGTGCGTGTGGTCGTTTTGAGGATGTCCAGTTCATCGATGCGCTGTAGATCAGCGATCAAGCGATCTGTTTGTTCGGCTGTGATGCGGTTCGCATTGAGGCGCTCGATTTCAGTCTTCATACCGCTTCGATGAGCGGTGATTCCGGTCACGATGGCGACCACGAGACCTGTGGCCACCGACCACCGGGTGGCTCGGGCCCCAATCAGGCTGAAAATGGCCTTTGATACCCTGTTGGCCGATGGGCCTATCTCGAACAATTTGCCGGTGGGAGAGGCGGTTTGGACCCAAAATACGCCACCGAGAATGATCCAAGCGCCCATGGCCATCAGGTGCAGTTTGAATGCCAGGACGGAATCTCCCGCTCCGAACGCATGGGACCAAGTCGTCAATAAGGCCCAAAAGGTTGCAATCAGTGTGACCACGGCCAGGCCCCGGCCGAATCGCCTTCGGGGAATAGAGAGCAGCATCCACGCTGGCAGGGCGATCACAGTGGCCCAGCTAAAGAACCGGGTAAAGGTGATCAGATCAGACAACCACGGGGTGAGTTCAGGGTTGCCTTCGACTCCCTGTGTGAACAGCAGACACGCTGTGTGGAGCAGTAGGGTTGAGGCTGCAGCGAAGCCAAACAAGTCCAGGAAAAAGGCGCGCTGAATCGTGATTCGGGGTGTGGGTACAGCACTCCAGCCCGAGCGCTTCCATTGGTATCCGTGGACGATCTGGTTGGTGAGGATGTTCATCGAGAACAGTGGCAGTAGGGCTGCAAAGAGTATGTACAGCGGGCGTCCTCGAAACTTGCTGATCGTCCAGTCGGAGGGCATGTGGGTGCCAAGGTTCAGCATGTACAGTGTGAATCCAATGAGCAGCAGGGACCACTTGATGGCTTGCGAGTGCCAGAAGGTGGAGGCCAAACACTGCATGGCGGGCTTGCCAGGTCGTACCCGGGATTCATTCGGTGGGAAAACAGCCGCCCAGCCATACATGATGGTCGCGAGTCCGGCAGCATAGATCGCCACACCGAACCATGCTTGTAGGTACCGAATGGTGAACAAGGGTGCGGTAAACTCGGTTGCGGCAACCAGTGTCGCACCGAGTGCGGTTGAAATGCCGAACCAGCGTGGGAGTACGCTCTTCCAGGAAGGATTTGGCCAGACATTGCTTGGTTGTCTCTGACCGATGATGCCCCAAGCGATTGCAAGACCCACGGGAATGCTGGCTAAAAATATGAGTGCCATCAGCTGAAGGTGGGCCGTTTTCAGCAATGCTCGCTGAGGAATGGGATGGCTAAGGATGGTCCGCCAATCTACATCGGTGAATGAGTAGGTAACGGCCAAGCTACACATCACATCGATGAGTACGAACCCTAGAGCCATCAGTACACACACGAACAATTGTGTGAGGACATTCACCGCGATGATCCAAGCATGGGGAATCGGGATGGGCAGCGTCTTGCTGCTGAGTTCTGGTCGGGTCAGCGCAAGGCAAGAGCAGCCCATCACGAAGCTGGCCAACACGGTAAACACGTGTGCCCCTGGATCTCGCACAGAGAGGAGCAGTACGTATCCGGCGATCGTCCCCAAGGTTAGACTCGGGAGCCAGTAGCGGCGGCTCACTGTGAGTCGAAGTGAGACCAGACCGTGAACACCGGCCAACTGCAGCGTGCGGATCATGCTGCACCCNACGTGAACATGGCATNTTCTAAGGTCTGGCCATCTTGTATGAGTTCTTCCGCTGTACCCTCCCGCAGCACTTTCCCGTCATTGAGGACCATCAGCCTGTCACAGATGCGCTCGACATCCCCCAGTTGGTGTGAGCTGATGATGACACTTCGGTTGCCACTTCCGGCGATCTCCACCACACTTTTGAGCAGCTCGCGTCGTCCGGTCAGATCGAGTCCAGAGCCTGGCTCGTCAAGCAACAGAACGTCTGGCCGGAAGGCCATGGCCAGCAACAATCGCAGCCGTGTACTCTGACCCCGAGATAGCTCGTTACTGTTTGCTTTGGGATCGAGTTCGAAACGCTCAAGGAGTTCCCCAACATGCGCGTCATCCCAGCTTGGGTAGTAGCCCGACATGAATTGGAGCAGCTTTGAGATTCGCATGCCGAACAGGGCCTGNTCATCCGACATAAATGCACACCGGCTTCTTACGGCGACAAAGTCCGAGGCTGGGTTCAGTCCGAGGACCGAAATGCTGCCGGACTGTATGGGATCAATTCCTGCGAGCAGACGCAGCAGGGTGGTTTTGCCCACTCCGTTGGGACCCACAAGACCCACGACCTGGCCCGGTTGTACCGACCATTGGGGAATGTGCAGGTCAAAACTTCCCCGTGTGCAACGGACATCATTGAGTTGGACAAGCGCATTAGTCATGTGAACCCCCTGTGGTGGACATGTGGTTGGTGATGATGGTGGTGATTTCATTCTCTTCAAGACCCAGTTGGCGCGCCCGATCGATGGCCTGTTCAAGCGCAGTTTGTGCGTCATGTCTGGCTTGCTTGGCGGCTGCTTGGCCAACATCGGTGGCCACAAATGTTCCTTGGCCTTGGCGGCGTACGATCAGTCCCGCTGCTTCCAAATCAGCGTAGGCGCGGCGTACTGTGATGAGCGATACCTGAAGTTGTAGAGCCAGTTCCCGTACAGAGGCCAGGCGTGAACCGGGCTGAAGGGTTCCGGCACGCACCATATCGGCCATCTGATCGATGATTTGCCGATAAAACGGCACTCCAGATGCATTGCTTAGGTGTAAGTCGAGAGTCGGCATAAAGTTTCCAAGTGTGTATAAACGTATACACACAGTACCACTTAGTTGCCAAATGCTTTTTTGTGTTTTCGTACTTAAATTGTACCCCTTAGGCCTGCCGTTTCAGGTGACGTCGATACATTCATGCTCTCTCTCTTTTTTTGTGTCGATAGTGAACTGGGACTTGTTCGCACCATTGATTGATGGGGAGTCGATTCATTCCAGCGGTCTTATCGAAACATTAGATGCCTTCACCATAACTGCGTTTAATCCCAGATATTTTGCTTGTTATTGCCTGGCTCATCAACACGCCCTCCTTGCATGGCTACGATAAAAGTTTGTACCGTACTCCCTCATTTCTCCCGTCGCGTATACAATGCGCACGGTGTAGGAAAGTCTTGGTGGCTTATGAACGCTGTTGATTGGTCGGTAGTCGTTGTTTATTTGNTGGGAATGATCGGCCTCTCTTGGCACTTGGGCCGTAAGCAAGCGGATGCCAAAGACTACTATTTAGGGGGAAACAACCTCAGTTGGTGGTCTGTGGGAATCTCAACCATGGCCACGCAGTGTTCGACCAATAGCTTGCTCGGTGCGCCGGCGTTCGTCATTACGACAGGGTTAATTTGGATTCAGTATGAATTTGCGTTGCCCTTGGCGATGGTCTTCATCATGATTTTTCTGATTCCGTTTTATCGAAAATTGAACTTGGTTTCTGTCTATGCCTACCAAGAGCGCCGTTTCGGACGAAGCGCCCGGACCATGCTTTCGATCACCTTTCAGTTCCTTCGTGCATTTGCAACGGGAGTGACGGTGTACGGCATTTCGATCGTTCTTCAGAGCATTGTGGGAATACCTTTTGCGCTTTCTGTACTGATCTTGGGTGTCGTGACCGTGATTTACGACATGTTGGGTGGCATGGCAGCCGTTGTTTTGTCGGACGTCATTCAAATGGTCATCCTGTACCTTGGGATTGCGCTTTGTGTCGTGTACAGCGTGTCGGCCGTGGGTGGTGTGTCGGAAGTCTTTACCCAGTTCTCGTCACTCGGAACGATCATCGGTTCAGAGTCTTTTGTTGGATTGCAAACGGTTGATTTTAGCGGGACTGGTTTCACCGCAGATACACAATATGGATTCTGGCCCATGTTGTTGGGCGGGTTGTTTTTGTACGTCTCATACTATGGAACCGACCAAACGCAGGTTCAGCGCGAATTGTCATCGAAAGATATCGATGACACCAATCGGTCCTTGATGCTCAACGGTATGATGCGTTTTCCCTTGGTCGCGACCTATTGTTTTCTCGGTGTTTGTATTGGCGCTTACATCGTCAAAAACCCTGAATTTCTACTGCTATTGAATGAAGGTGGGGAGCCAAATTACAACCTAGCTGTTCCCAAGTTTGTCACCACGGTCCTGCCCCACGGTGTCATCGGGCTTGTCATGGTTGCCTTGTTCTCGGCTGCAATGTCGTCGTTGGATTCCACCATCAACTCATTGTCCGCAGCGACCATTAAGGATCTATACGAACCCTTTGTTCAGAAGGGTGAGATTCCCGCGGACAAGCAGTTGATGTTGTCTCGTTTTTTCACAGTGTTCTGGGGAACCCTCATTGTCATCTTCTCGTTCTTTGTGGGCAATATTTCGAACTCGGTCATCGAATCGGTCAACAAGGTGGGGTCTCTGGCCAACGGCCCGATCTTGGCGATGTTTTTGTTGGGTATTTTGACCCGATATGGAAATGAGAAAGGTGCCATATCAGGACTCGTTGCTGGCCTGGCTGGCAATGCACTTGTCTGGAAATTCGCCCCCGATGTGTCGTGGTTATGGTGGAATGTGTTGGGCTTCTTTGTTGCCTTTGGTGTTGGTACTGTGGTGTCCAAGTTGACGGGTGGAACCACCAAGGACTTGACCGGTCTTGTGTGGTATCGCGGCGTTGCAAAAGAGTTTGACTACGAGGTCAACTGGCCAAAGCGATATGCCATTATGGTTGCGTATTCGGGCGGGATGGTTGTTTTATGTGTGGGATTATCTGGGTGGTTGTAGTCGAACGTTCCGTGAACTCCAAGACCTGGCGGCGATTGTAGATGTCTGAACGCATCCGTTCGCTGCTTGAAACGGTCTACGATTCTGCGATTGTCGATGAGCTTTCTGCACGAATCGTGGCCCGTCTTGATGGGGCTGCGACAAAGCCAGCTCGTGATGCGAAATGGAGTCCTTCGGATGTGTTGTTGATTGCGTACCCAAACGCAATTCAGGAGGACGACGAGCCGCCTTTACGAAGCCTTCGCAGGTTTCTCCAAGACCACATGAGCGGACTGATAGGCCAGGTACATTTGCTCCCGTTTTTTCCGTACACTTCCGATGATGGATTCGCGGTGTCGGACTATCGTTTGGTGGATGATGCTCACGGCGACTGGTCCGATATTCATGGTCTGAGCGAAGATGTAGAATTGGTCTTCGACCTGGTGATCAATCACGCTTCTTCCGCTCACGATTTTTTTCAGCAGTTTCTCGACGACAAACCACCCGGTAATCGTTTTTTCAAGACGGCTGAAGCATCTGTGGATGTTTCAAATGTGACCCGACCACGGGCGAGTCCATTGCTTCAGCCCTTTGATACGGCCGGTGGGACTCGCCACGTTTGGTGTACGTTTTCTCGTGATCAAGTGGATTGGGACTTTTCCAACCCGGATGTCTTGTATGAGTTCATCGATATTATGGTGTCCTACATTGAAAATGGTGCGTCATGGATGCGGATCGATGCGATTGCATATCTTTGGAAAGAGCTTGGTACATCGTGTGTACACCTTCCGCAGACCCACGCGATTGTGAAGGTGCTGCGTGCGGTCGCCGAGCAGGTGGCTCCGGACTTCAAGATCCTCACCGAAACGAATGTTCCTCTGGAAGAGAATCTGAGCTACTTTGGCGATGGCGATGAGGCGCACATCGTGTACAACTTCTCGCTGCCACCTTTGTTGTTGCACGCCTTAATGACGCAGAACACGACCGCGTTGACCCAATGGTGCGGTTCACTACCAGTCCTGCCAGATGGCTGCACATTTTTAAACTTTGTGGCTTCCCATGACGGGGTCGGTCTGCGACCTGCAGAAGGGATCTTGACGACCACCCAACTAAACGAGCTGGTGGAGTGCGTTGCCTCGTTCGGGGGCTGTTTGACCCATCGAACTCGTCCCGATGGATCGTTGAGTCCCTACGAAGCCAACATCGCATTTTTCGATGCTTGTCGTGGCACTGTGGACGGTATTGACGAATGGCAGGTTGAACGATTCTTGGTTTCGCAAGGAGTCATGCTTTCGATGGCTGGGGTTCCAGCCTTGTACTACAACAGCCTGCTTTCTGCGCCCAATGATCTACTTGGTTTAGAAGAAACTGGACGAAATCGCACCATCAATCGAACAAAGTGGACCCGCACGGAAATCGATGAACGGTTGGCAGATCCTGCCGGTCAGCCTGCACAGGTACTCCGGGTGATTAAGGAGATGTTGCGGGTTCGTCAGCAGCAGCCTGCTTTTCACCCTGAAGCGCTTCAGTCGTGTTGGTTGGCGGATCCGAGATTGTTTGTGATCCGCAGAACGAGTCGTTTGGGTGATCAGCAACTTTGCTGCGTATACAACCTTAGTGCGAGTTCGGTGCTGTTTTCGAAGTCAGAACTGGGCGTGAAGGGGACAGGGCCGTTGGATGTACTGTTCTCCCATGGAGAGGTCGTAGATAAGGGAACTGACTTGGTGTGTTCTCCCTATGCCATGGTTTGGATTGCGTTGGTAGCCTACCAATAATCCCGACTGCGTCAACACAGTGGTTTGATCGATGGGTCATGACAGGCGGAACACCATCAACGGTCAGGTGGGATTCGGTGCAGGTCGTAGCTGAACCCGTCCCGTCGCGCGATCAGCGTATCGGCCTGAGATGGCAAGGTGGCCAACATGTGTTCAGTGTACCGTTCAAATAGTGCAACGTACTGATCAACTTCAGTCCTGCTCATGAGTCCTGGTGGATGCACAACGGATGATGGATCGATACCGCAGGCATCCCACAAGCGTTGCTCTTGCAGCCACCGACCTTGTCGGACAGTGTCCATCGAAGGAACCTCAATCATGACCAAGGCATCCATCCGATCGAACAACGGTTGATAGTTTCGCTGTAACTGCTCACCACTCCACCGTACCCACACACCATGCGGATCCTCGGCGGCTTCCCGATCATTATATGGCTGCTTCCATTCCGGTATATTCGGGCAACCCACACACCAACCCTCAAACAATACAACGTCGACCGGCCCTGTAACGATGTCCCAATCCGCGGGAGATCGCCGATCATCAGTCGATTTGTCGAATCGGGGAACGGAGACCGGTTGTGGTGCGTCAGCAATACTCAACTGGTCCAACACACTGTGAGCAAGCTGAACATCATGGGTTCCTGGGACACCTCGAATTCCACATAATGGGTGAACCGTGCGGGCCATCTTTAGTCGGGTGTCACGGGTGTGGTACACGTCATCGATGGACAAGGTGACTGTACGAATATTGTGCGCTTCGCAGAGCAAGGGGGTGAGAAGCGCACAAAATGTCGACTTTCCCGAACCTTGCGCCCCATTTACGCCAATGATGATGGGTCGTCTGTGATCTGCCTTTAGTTTCGATATCCATTGGGCAACCGGACGGTAGATGGTGTCCAGGGAATCGATCACGTCGTGAGGTAGGCCCAGTTTGTCGAGGGCATGCTGAAAGGTATGTTGGGGCGCGGACATGGAGACTCGTAAACGACCGTCAAGGAGTCGGCCAGATCGGTCCGCGATCCGTGTTGACCTGTGGTGTTGGCTAATGCAGGCGTCGGCGAGAGCTGGCGCCAAAGGGTTTCCAGCTCGGGGTGGGCAGCACTTCTTCTTCTCGATCCGGTAGCCTGAACCAAACACCGTCGATTGCGAGGGATGAACGGAGTACGTGAATGTCTTCAGCGGGCATAAAGCCTTGTCCCAAGAGACCGAGGCGCACACCGCTGCCATTGGTCACCACGTCCAGAACGATCACCGCGTGACCGGGAGAACCCGCATCCACATAGAATTCTCCTGGCTCGACTGCAGCATCCACTGAGGGTCGAGCGGCATCCCGGGCCAATGATCTCGTTCCTGCATAGGTGAAAACCAGGTCGAGCCAGCGTCGATAGACCGCATGTGAAGCGGTTCGAGGTTTGCCCTTTGTGCGCGTCACGCCGCTGCCGTTGATTTGAAAGCGTTCGCCGGACACCCAGTCAGCCCACTGGGTTTCATCACCGCTGGTGAACCGATATGCGGCCTCATTCTGTCGCCCATACGCCCACAGGTACTCTGCGTGAAGTCGAATGATCGAGTCAGCACACTGCATCAGGTCTCGGTCACCGACATCGATGGCCACGATGCCTGCACTGGGCCGATTGAGTGGCTCATCTTTGTATGACAGCACGTTCATCCGGTCGGTGCGGATGGGTAGTGTTCGTAGCCAGGCAGCGAATGAATGTGGCTCTGCCGCCACCCGATGGTATCCGGTGGGTGGATCATAGCGTTGGCTGATTGGTTCTGTGGGTGAGGTCGATTTCAGAAGCGGTAGCCAGGCGTGGGTGCCGGCCTCAGCGGTGAGGCTGAGGGTTAGGCCGACAGCCATCGTAGCGAGCAGTCGCTGTACTTTTTTCATGTTCATCATTGTCCAGTGGAACGGATCGTCGCCGACTTATAGTCACCCTGGTTGCACCATTTTGACATGTCGGACCCATGCGCCTTCTCACTTGAACCCCTCGCGCTACACCAATATCAGGTGTTCATGCATCCAGATGTCCGCGACCGAATCTTGCGACTGACCCAGGCCGATGACATTGCTCGGACAGAGCTTATTCAGCCGTTGTGGAACAATTACGGCACACTTTCGCGTGTGTTTTTGCAAGGTGGTGACCATTCATCCGTGATCGTTAAACACATTACGATTCCCGATGAATTGGTCCATCCCCGTGGCTTCGCGACCTCCATTTCGAGGGACCGAAAGGTGCGGTCATATCAGGTCGAGACCCATTGGTATCAGCACCAAAATCAACAGGTGTCAGCAGCTTCACCCACCCCAACATGTTTGGATGCCTTTGAAGAAGGCGGCGAACTGTTCTTGTTGTTGGAAGACTTGTCGACACGGGGTTTTCACCGAGCGCTCTACGACACGTCATGGTCGGAAATATCCGTAGTGTTGAGATGGTTGGCCCACTTTCATGCTCAATTCTTGGGTGAGTCGGCTCCGGGGCTGTGGCCCTGCGGAACCTACTGGCATTTGGAAACCCGCCCTGAAGAGTTGGCCAATATAGAGGGCGCTCGCCTTCATCATTTTGCTTCATTGTTGGATGCACGGCTGCGCTGTGGTGCTTTTCCAACACTGGTCCATGGTGATGCGAAGTTGGCCAATTTCCTCTTTACCCACGATCATGATCGGGTGGCGGCTGTGGACTTTCAGTACGTCGGACATGGTGCAGCCATGAAAGACGTGGCCTATTTTGTTGGCAGCTGCTTGAGCGGGCCTGAATGTGAACGCCTTGAGGGAAAACTGCTGGATGTTTACTTCTCTGCGTTGCGCGAAAGTCTGCCTGACGATGTCGATTCGACTGCCCTTGAAGCTGAATGGCGGTCGCTGTACACCGTGGCTTGGGCGGACTTTCAGCGCTTTATGTTGGGTTGGAGTCCGGGGCATCGGAAACTCACTGACTACAGTGATGCCACCACTGAACGAGCCATCGACGATATGACCAAAGAGCTGACACAGGCTGCGCGAGAGGCATGCTTGGCTGCGGGTCGCTTCATACAGGAGAATCGGGGTCGGCCGTTGGAGGTGGGGTCCAAGGGCTTTGACAGTCGGGCTGCCGATGTGGTGACCGAGATTGACATTCAAGCTCAGGCCATCATCCTTGGTATTCTTCAGCCAACGATTGAACGATACGACTTGGGTGTGTTGGCCGAAGAGGGTGACCAAGACGATAGCCGGCTAACTAAACATGCTTTTTGGACCATCGACCCCTTGGATGGGACCCAGTATTTTATTGATGGTAACCCAGGTTACTCCACGTCAATTGCCTTGGTGTCACAGTCGGGAAGACCCATTTTGGCGGCTGTTTATGATTCTGTGCATGACAAATTGTATGAGTCGGTGACGGGCAGAGGAGTCACCCTGAATGGTGAGCGACTGCCAGCTTTGAACAGCACAGGGAGTGATGCGAGACTCATCACGTGGTTTGCCGACCGAAGTCTGCCCACGTACCCCTATTACGCACACATCAAAGAACACTTCGATATCCGTTTTGTCGGTGGTGCAGTGATGAACGGCCTGCAGGTGCTTACCGAACCCAACAGTGTGTATATCAAGGCGACAAAGAAGGCCAAGAGTGGGTGTGCGATCTGGGATTTGGCAGCAGTCGCTTTAATGGTGGAAGAACAAGCGGGTGGTGTTCGCACCTATCATGGAGAACCGCTGAACTTGAATCGTTCAGAGAGCGTATTTTTTAACGATGTTGGTTTCGCCTTTACCAGCGCTGATGTAGAGGTCCAAGCGTTTTTGGCGCGACTCAACGGAATCTGTTCGTCCATATAGGACTGCTTATCCAGGTGGAAGAGAACGCCGTTTCGTCGTGACTATCGTTGGTGAAGGGTGACCATCGTGACGGTGTTGTTCTGCACTGCCGTTTTTCACGGAGAAGTCGATGAAAACCAATTTTTTTACTGCACTTACACTCGGTGGCTGTGTCGCTGCTGGAAAGGTCGGCGACTCCTGCACCACCGATGAAGACTGTGAAGATGGTCTTGTGTGTCACATCGAACATCACGACGATCATGGTGATGAATAAGAACACGAAGATGAAGAAGAACATGAAAATGAAGAAGGCGTGTGTGAAGAAGACTCACACGAGGACGAGCAGTAAGCATTCGACATGATGACCATGAAGGTTAGATAGATGCACGGAAATCATGTCTACAAAACGTACCAAAGTACAGGACGAAGCGCGCGGACTCTTGAAGGCTCAAGGGATGCGTGCGACAGCACAGCGAATAGCTGTGCTTCTTGCCCTGCGTGAGCAAAAATCGCCCATGACCCACGAAGAGGTCATGGGTCTTCTTGGTTCTGGGATGTACGATAAGGCGTCTATTTGGCGTGTGCTTTCCGATCTTGCCGGAGTGGGCATTCTTCGTCGGATGGCTCTTGGTGATCGAGTGTGGCGTTACGAATTGCAGGATGCCCGTCGCACAGCCAAGGATGATCATCCGCACTTTCTCTGTGAGGACTGTGGAGATATCACTTGTTTGCCGTCACTTGAGGTGCGTGCAAAAAATGGGGAACTGCCCCCAGCCTTAATCAAGGCGGAAT
Organism: Deltaproteobacteria bacterium; assembly: GCA_002707085.1. Taxonomy (GTDB): domain Bacteria; phylum Myxococcota_A; class UBA796; order UBA796; family UBA796; genus UBA796. The sequence continues at coordinate 9,259 of PALY01000029.1, read as the reverse complement.
TTCACATCCGCATTACTGGAATCTGCGGTGTTTGCACGGAGAAGTCTGCGTAGCTTTTTCGTTCTGTAACCTTGCACGAAAAACCCCATCCTTGGTCAAGGATGGGGTTTTATGGTGATTCACCTGTTCGGGTGAACTTACTCTACAGAGATGTCGAAAGTGACCTGAACATCGTTGTCGCCACCAATCGCAGAAAATCCGCCACTGGCTACGTCACCTGCAGCGCTCTCAGTCTTGATAGAATTTCCGCTTTGTAGTGGCATGTGGCGCAATGTCACAGTGAACTCACCAGAGCCGGTGCCCAAGGTGGTGATGTCGTTGTCCAAGCCAATCGGCAATCCGTTGACATCTTCATCGGCGTAGGCGTGTCCAACCAATGCATCGGCATTCGATTCGGTTGCTGGACCATCAACGGCAGAACCAGTGATGAAGACTTGGTGCTCATCATCTTCGTCTGCGATTTCTGGAGTCACGTCTTCGATGGGATCCTCAAGTTCGTTGAGGAATGATAGCGACAAAGTGTAGTCCGATGCGTCTTGAAGGACGATGTCATCGATGACAGGATCTGCATCGTTGTCTGCATCACTCCAGGTGAACTCGAGTTCAGTTCCGTCGTCAGCAGTGAAGTGCAGGACAACGGCTGTCATGACTTCGTGATCGTGGTGGTGGTGATCATCTTCTTCTTTTTCGACATCAGAACATGCAGATAATGACAGAAGAAGAAGCGGTGTAAGTGAGGATAGTAGTTTCATGAGAACTCCATTGAGAGTTGGGGTTGAGTTAAAGTTAAAGATTACGGTGAACGTTAGAAATCCATGCCGACGCGCACGCGCACGTCACGCCCGGGCTGGTTGGCGTAGTATCGAAGCAGGCTTGAGTATTCGCGGTAGGCGGTATTGAGGAGATTGTGGGCATCCACGCCTACACGGACCGGTTGACGTCGACCAATCTCGGTGTCGATACCGGCACCAAACAAGGTGTACCCCGGTGGAGGCGGTGCAAAGTCATGACTGGGTTCGACACGGGATTGAGAAGCAACGACTTCGGAACTGACGTGCAGTTCTACTTTTTGCATGGCCCCAGTCGGAGGAATTCGGCCCAGCAGTGCCACTTTTACATGGTCTGCTGGCGTTCCGATGAGCTGATCGCCGGTGTCTCGATCTTCGGCACGAACGAGTCCACCAAGGACCTTTAGGCCGACAGGAGAATATGGTCCCAGATTGACTGAGCCGTCGAACCCGTAAAATGTGGCGTCAATGGGCTGGAACCCCCAGCTTGGCCAAGTGCCTTGAATGGTGACATCAAATCGAGGTTCACCTGAATCGTTCAGCTCTGGTGCGAAATAGATATAATCGTTGACGTGCTGGCCATAGACCGATCCTTCCGCTTCTACCAAATCGGTCCGGAGTCCTGCGGTGAGAGAACTGTTCCATACCGTTTCGGTACCGAGGTCGGGGTGACCGGTCGCATACACGGGAAATGTCGGTGCACTGCCGAGCATGTAGAGCTCATCGACATTGGGAAACCGTGTGGCGGTTGAGAGGTCAAGCTTCAGGTCAAGACGCTTGGGAATGACATGAACCAGGGTGCCTATCGAGAATGAGGAGGCTTTGTAGTCCGCCGGACAACGGGCCTTCTGCTCAAGCTCTTCACAATTATCAGTGTCCAGTGTGCCTCTTCGGACGTGTGCATCATAGTCGTTGTCGCGAAGGTACGCGGCACGGGTCAGTGCATCTGCGCGTGCGCCCGCTTCGATATCTATCCGTTGTAATGACAGGCGCTCGTACACGAACAACCCACCCGAGAAACTCCGATAGTTTGGTATCAGAGACCATCCTCGGTATACATTTTCTTGGAAGCCGCCTTGTACTCCCGCACCACCTTCGAGTTCACCGATTCCAAGTAAAGCGGTGGGGTGACTGTACAGTGTGTCGATGGAGTGGGTACGCAATGTGAAATCGTATTGTGGGCCCGAAATGTCTCTTCGGGCGTGTTCAAACTCCTCCCGTAGGTTGATTTGAAAGGCATAGAAGGCTTCTATGCTTCCCCAATCTACGTCCATCTCCGTGCGCAAGATCCCAATGTCGTGAGTCACATCCTGGTACGGCCGACTCATTTCGTATGAAGACTCCCATACATCCGCAGTGACAGGACGATCTGCATTGAATTGATCAATAAACTCGTCGGGTGTGGCGTGACTCAGGCCATAAAAGATGCCGGCTTTAAAGTCGTGGTGGTGCCAACTCGCGCGTACATTCCCACCATCCCAGTCATACGCAATCGCCCCACCAATGTTCCACGTTTTTGATGCGGTATTGCCCAGGAGGTAGTCGGGGGTCGTCTGGGTGGCACCAATCGCCGCGTTGCCTTCCACTCTCGTCGACAACCCAGATTCGGAACCAGCATCGAGACGAAGTGCTGCGTATGGTCGTCGTCCATTGGTGTTGTAGGAGGTAAGAATTTTGCCTGTAATTCCCGGGTCGGTTCGCATGGCTGGAGGGTCTACGAGAATCACACCACCAATGGCGTAAGGCCCGTAGCGTGCGCCTGCTGCTCCACGAATCACACTGATTGATCCCGCCGAAAACGGATCGATTTCGGTGGCATGGTCCGGTCCCCACTTCTGGCTCTCGTGGCGGACACCGTCATTCAATACAAGCAGGCGTCGTTCCTGTTGCCCGCGAATAATGGGTTTGGAGGAATCCGCGGCTGTTCCAGCCATCCGGACACCGGCTACCTGTGAAATGGTGTTCGCGAGATCTTCGCCGGCTGTTTTCTCCAGTGCTTCTTCATCCAGTGTGGTCCGGGCTCGGGTGTCTTTGAGATCCGGATTCGTGGAGTGAACGATCATTTCTGCATGTGGAGTGTCGCTCATCGCACGGGACGACCCATCGGGAGGAGCAAAATGGAAGGACACGCGGGTGGTGGCCGCCACGGGAACACCGTTCAGGGTGGCCGGAGAGAAGATCAAACGCGATGCAGTCTCCATGGAGACTTCTCGAAAAACCGCGGCGCCTTTCTCAAAGCGTGCGGAAATGACCTTACCGGAAGCATCCACATCAACCAGTATGTGTACATCGCCGTGGTCACCTGAGGCTTTTGCGGCATCGGGATAGCTGAGATCCACCTGTTGCAACAGGACGGGGGGAGAAACCTTGGCGGCGACGGATGCGTCAACGGTCGAACCTGAAGGTGCAGCTTGTGCAGTACCTGGCTGGCCACTGAAAAGGCAGATGCTGAAGCATATGGAAACACAGCACGTCTTCCAACGTGAGAAGTCGTCTGCGTCCTTTACACTTGCGAAGCGAGACTGTGACCAGTCCTGGCCTGACGGGTCGTCAGAATGGCGATAAGAGATCGACATGGGGCACGCTCCTATCTCAAGGCCCTCATTATCGCAATCAATTTGCAATAAGCTTTGTCACCCTATTTTTAGAAGGGTCTGCTATTGACAATAGCAGTGAATCGACAGGTGTCGATTATGATGGTGCTGTCGCAATGATTCAAAGGGAACGCTCTGTGTCACCACGGGGTTAAAATCAAGGATGAAGGCCTCCCTATGACCGACCAAGATCCCTTGAATTTTCAGAATACAGAGTCATCCACATTGGATAGCACAGGAGATGTGCCGATCGGAAAAAGGTTCAATTCCTTTGTTTCTGGCTGGAAGATCATCTTCATTTTAGTGCTTGCATTGGTTGGATATTTTGCCTGGGTCGCCGCCTCAAACTTCATGACGATGGGGCTTCGCGCCAAGCTTGCTGAAGCGCCACACAACCTGGAAGGCATACGCACAGCGCAACTTGCGCACCATTCTCAGCATGGAAGGTTTCGTTCAGTAGGGTCGTGTCCTCAGGAACTTCCTGGTCGCAAACAATCTGCTTGGGAGGGAGCGTGTGCCGATGCTTTCAAGACTCTGGGCTGGGCGCCCAGTGGGGCGGTTCGATGCCAGTACATGGCCCAAGTAACTCCAGGAGAGAATGAGTCGGAAGACTTCAAGTTGACCGCCAAGTGCGATGTAGATGGAGACGGAATCGTCTCTATTTTTGAGGCCAGTCGAAACAGTCCCCCCATACGGATCACGCCCAAAAACATCTTATGACGATTGACGTATACGTGGCTTGGTTGTCAGTATGAACCGTGCTTAATGGGAAGTTGAACGGTTTCCTGGATGGGGCATGGGGTGACCAATGTGACGAGCCAGCAATGTGAGGTTTCCACCGCACCGTCTGGTCCGCGCATTCATGGCTTGGATGCACTTCGCGGGGTGCTGATGATTCTGGGTGTTTGGCTCCACTGTGCCTTGGCATACCTGCCTGAGTCGGATTGGCCATTTACGGATTGGACAGCAAGTTCGTCCGACCTGAACCTGATCACAGATGCAATCCATCTGTTCCGGATGCCGGCTTTTTTCCTGCTATCAGGCTTCTTTGGCGCCCTGCTTTGGCAGCGTCGCGGGGCCCGTGCCATGCTCAAAAATCGGTTGGAGCGAATCGTTCTGCCCTTTGTTGTGTTTGTGCTGCTGCTGCATCCGCTGGTGGCCTATTGTTTCGGCTTTGGTATCGGCGTGCGCGACCACGCTGCTGTACCCATCGATCGAGCATGGGAGGTGGTCATCGGAGAACCCTTCCCGATCGAAGGGACCATGCATTTGTGGTTCCTCTATGACCTCATTTATGTGACGGCCTTTATGGCCTTCATCGTCTACCTTGTGGAACGCCTCGACTGGAACTGGTCGCGCCCTCTTCATGTTCTCCGGCGCATCATGGAGAGTCCACTGCTCTTTGTTGTGGTCCTGGGTGGACTCAATATGACCTGGTGTGCCATTTTCCGATGGGACCACATCCCCACAGAAGGCCGGTGGGTACCCGAAGATCTGACCCTCCTCTCGTATTACTTTCTCTGGTATGGAGTGGGGTGGCTTCTGTTTGCTTCCCGTGCAGCCCTCGCCTCTTGCAAGTCCAAGGCTTGGTCTTTGGTGGGTCTGGGTGTGGCAGCTACATTGCTGCGGCATGCGATCCGCGGCTACTTCGAGAGAGATTCGGTGGGTCCCTGGCTCCAAAGTCTCTTGGCAGGCCTTCAAGAGATGCCGATCAGTCTTCCTTCTTCAGAAGGTGACGTTGTTGCAGCCCATTGGTTCTTGGCGAGTCTTGGGCTTGTGGCATTCACCCGAGGCACGATGGGGCTATTTCTCCGCTACTGTGGCAGTGGAAGCCCCATCTGGCGATACCTCTCGGACTCCGCGTATTGGGTATATTTGATTCACCTACCGCTCACCGTTTTGGTGCCCGCACTGTTGCTTGGCTGGGAAGCACCCGTCTTGGTCAAGTATTCAGCCAGTGTGATCATCATACTGGCCGTGTCATGGCTCACCTATGACAGTGTGATTCGGCCGACGGTGGTGGGCAAGTTCCTAAACGGCCGGCGCTATCCATCGCTGTACCGGACCTACAGCACCACAGGGACACTTCTGGTAATGGCATGGCTTGGCTTCGGTATGCTGCAGTATCCGCCATTAAGCGACCGACCTCCGCCTTGGCGCAAGGGGCTTGCTCCCAGTGAATTGCTGAATGAAGCGTCGGTGGTCTATCCGGTACAGCCAAATGTCCGCCTGGAAGCGGTGACCCACGAGATGTGTGTGGGTGTTGATTCCTACATTCTGTGTGTCGATACAGTCAGCCCAGAAGAGATGGAGGACGCGTGTGCGGCATTGGGGTCATCTGTGGCTCAACTCAAGACCAAGGCGGAACAAGAGCGGGTGAGTCAATTGGCCTCAACTTTGACCCATTCACCGTTCTGGGTGGCGATTACGGACGAGCAGTATGAAGGCTGGTTTCGGTGGCCGGATGGGACCGTCCTTTCTCGTCATGCCCCATGGCATGACAATGAACCGAACAACTGGGGCGGAGATGAACACTGTGCAGCATTGAATTGGTGCGGGTCGGTCAAATGGAACGATGTTGGATGTGAAAATCGGTTCGGCTTCATCTGTGAACAGTCGACGGTTCCTAGGCTGGAAACGCCTGAAAAGTAGTAGGTGGTCTCGATCTGAAGTGGGGTTCCTTCGAAAAGAGCTTTTTGTTCGGTTGTTTTAGGGTGGAACCATGGTCTGAGTACAAGTCGCTAATGAACTGGGCTTATTTCCCCATATTTTGGTGATAGGAGTGCGGGCGGTTGGCAATGAGTACAGTGTTTGAGATGTTGATTTTGCACCAACAAAAACGAGTAAAGGTATCTGTCTGTGTCGGAAAAATGAGAGCGATCCGCAGTAAGGGTGTTGCTCATATTCTACGCCTCACCGAGGTATTTTTGGGCCATCTATAGTGGAATGATACAAAAGCAGAAATAGCGGTTGATTTTGGCTATCAGGGCTGAGTAAATGAGGCGTCCAAAACATTGGACAAGGAGTAATTTAAAATGATCAAAACGTTTCTTCTCATTGCATTTACATTGTGTGTTCCACTGACCTCTTATGCGAAGGATTCGAATAAGGCGGACAAGGCGGATAAATCGGCCAAGGTAGACAAAGAACACGAAGAGTTCTTGGCCAAAAGTCCATTCAACAAGATGTACCCAAAGAAGATTGGACCCGAAGCTGCCGAATATTTTGCTGCCTTCAACTCTCTGTTTGTGGACGGCGCAATTCCGTCCAAAGAAGCTCGATTGGTTGCGATTTCAGCCTCTGCTGCAATGCGGTGTGAATATTGCATTACTGCTCAGGTTCACCTGGCGAAAAAAGCCGGTGCCTCAGATGAAGAAATCAAAACTGCCATCCAAATTGCTGCTGAAGTCGCTCGGTTTTCTACTCTGTTGTACGGAAACGAGTTTGGACAAGATGAACTGAAGAAGGTTTTGAAAATAGAAGAATAGAACTGTCGCTCAACGACGGAGAGCGTCACAGTCATTTCGGTGGCAGTGACGCTCTTTATTTTTGTGATCACATCATATTTGATTCCAAGGGACAAACGCTCAGTGATTCACAAAATCAGCGGCGCTCGGTCGACTTCCTCTTTGGGCGAGGAAGTCTTGTCCGGCTGTTCGATAGGCATCACCGTTCAACCAATCTTCAGACATCACCAGCAACAGCCTCCAGTCACGGATGGCCTTGTTTGAAGATGCATCATGTGTTTCACGTCCGCGCCATCTTTCCACCCGGCCCACTCTTCCACTTGCACGATCACCGCCTTCTGCTTCGTTGGCGGCGATTTCACCGATAATGTTTCCATCGACCTCTGCATTCAACTCTTCAAAGGCCAGCAATAAATAATAATCCAGGCCCGTCACGATATCGCTGGGATCTTCAAACGCATCCCCACCTCCGACGCTGAGTTGGATGTGCAGACTTTCAAGCAAAAGGCTCTCGGGGGAATCCTTTCGTGCGGCGTGAGCCACTTCATGAAACAAGGTGTTCAAAGCGTGGGGAGTCCGTTCATTAGAGCGCAGATAGATGACATCAAACTGGGGTGAATACACCGCCAAACTATGACCAAGGTGTTCTGTGATGTCCGCGGGCAATTGATCCACATTGGATACCAGGTGGACATTTCCGCTGGCTGCATATTCCGAACCAAGGGTAGCCAGGTGTTCAAAATGGGCGGCTTCAGCGTCTGTGATTCCCAGTTCAGCCAATGCAGCCGTATTGGTCAAACAAGCACGTAGATCTTCCACGGCTTGGTGCATGACCACGGTTCCACTGCTGTTCCCCTGTTGGCCAACGGCCAAGCCGAGTTGCTCTTGGGCTTGTGAATTGCTTTGACCCACACCAGTGGATTGTTGGCTCGTGGTTGTCTGCTCTTGGGTTGTATGTGTTGCCACATGTTCTCGTGGCTTTTGGTTTGTACCCATGGAATCTTCAAATGTGGCGGAAAACGGTTGAATTATGAATTTTGAAAAGGCCGGAAATCATTCCAAAGCCCTCTCGGTATTCCCAAAAACATTGTTAAGACCTTAACAATATGTCGAAAAAGGGGTTTGGATACAAACGGACGATGCGAAGTTTAAGCACGGCTACAGCAAATCATAGGATTTCTGTCTGTTGGCTTCATGGCACAAGGAGTTCTTCTCTTACTTGTTCCGACTCTTCTTCTGCTTTTTGTACTTACCTTTCTTGATGGCCGTGCTGAACAATGCATGGGTCAAGGTGGATGTCAGTACCACGGCCCCACCGCCACCATAAAGAAGGGCTGTCTCTCTTGCCGTGTCGCCCTGTGAGCGCAGATCTGCATACCTGTCGCCTTGGTCCACGGTGTTGATATTATCGGCTTCTGAGTAGTGTTTGCTGCTCTTGAAGTAGTAGACTCCTGATGTGGAAAGAAGCCCAGTGGCGGCAATATAGCCGAACGTATCCCAGCCTTTGGAACGTCGATAGCTGGCTTGAGAGGCCATGAGTTGTTTCTTGGAGTACCGCTGCATCTTCAACATCACTTCCAAGTTTTGCCCTGGGTTCACGCTCACGGAAATCAAGTCCGATTTGCTCTTCCCGCAGCTGCCCTGAACCAGATGATTTTTATAGGCTTTTACGGGGACCGGTAGAGAGGCTTTCTTCTGGGTAAATCCGACGTGTTCCCGGTCTACACAGACGCGTCCAGCACACTTTTTACCGGAAAGGGATTTGGTTTTTAGCTTCACAGTACCTTGCGTTCGAAGATTGACAGGTATGAAAGCGACCACAGAGCGTCGTTTGTAGGCAATGGTGACTGGTTTCTTTGAAAAAGTTGCACTCCTGTCGTCTTTCTTCGCCCTGGCACCGGCCACCAGCGCTTTGACGAGCGCTTCTCTCGTTTTGCGCGTCACGGTCTGGTATTGGGCGGATACAATGTCTGTGACAACAACAAGATCTCCCCGATCCGGAGATTGTCGAATTCGCTCAAGACAGGCTGGCAGGATTTGAAGTTCCGTCGAGGGAATCCAGTACCGATATGGATCGAGGTAGGCTTTGGCCTCAAACCCGCTACCTTTCGCTTTGGCCCTAATCCCGCTGAAGAAACCCGAAATCTCTGCATTGGTCTTTTTCATTTGTAGACTGCTTGCGATTTCTCGTTGGTTCATGCTGGCCGTAAAACATTTTTTCCGAGGAGCCCATACGGTCTTTGTCGCTCGATTGTAGATGTCGCCTGGTTTCGCTGAGATGCTCTTGCTGGTCAGAGTCCAACCCGCAGATTTTAGCCGCCGCTCAAAGGGGCTGGTGGCTTTACGGGCTGCAGCTTGGGCCATCGTTGAAAAACAGAAGGCCACCACTAAACAAAGATATCGCTGATAC
>PALY01000028.1 GCA_002707085.1 Deltaproteobacteria bacterium | reverse complement strand
TCAGACCATTGAAAACACCCACGGTGTCGATCAGCCCAACCGCCTTCGCCATCTCACCTTCGGCAGGCCGTACGAACTCGTACCAAAGCGCTCGCCCATAAATGAGGAACACCAACACGATGCTGGCAAAAAGCCTTCGCACGTTTAGTAATTACAGATGCTTGTTACGGGGACGCCACCCAATGCGTCGCGACCTTGCAGGAAACCAAGTTCAACAACAAAACAGTTGGCCACCACGACGCCACCAAGCGTCCTAATGAGTTGATTGGTGGCCGCCGCAGTACCGCCCGTCGCCAGTAGGTCATCAATCACCAAAACCTTGTCGCCCTTTTCGAATGCGTCCTCGTGCATTTCCAAGCGTGCGGTACCGTATTCAAGTGCGTAATCGACACCAATATTTGCATATGGAAGTTTTCCAGGTTTACGAGCTGGCACGAATGCGCACCCTAAACTCATCGCCAACGGGGCTCCAAAAATAAAACCGCGTGATTCCATTCCGACCACAGCAGCTATAGATTGGCCTTGAAAACGAGTCGAAAAATGGTCGACCACACGCTGCATAAGACTGGCATCGGACAATACTGGCGTGATGTCCTTGAACAAAATTCCCGGTTTTGGGAAGTCCGCAATGTCTCGGATGGTCACTTTTAGGTCTGCTTCTAAATCGCCCATATCAACCTCTATTGAATTCACCGAAAGACCAGCCTTTCAGGTGTTCGTGAAAATTGTCTGCGGTGTTGTCTAGGCCCAACAGAGTCAACGTAGCCACTCCCTTGGAGATCCACCAACCGTCGGTTCCGCGTCCCATACGTTCACCCAAAGGTGTACCGCCAATCCAAAAATATTCCCCACCCCTCGGGTCCCGACGTGTTTCAACTTCGGGTTCATAGTGGCGTCGGCCAAGTGCGCATATCTCAAGGCCACCCACATCACTGAGTTGGCAATTCGGAACATTAAGGTTCAAAAACGTATTTGGAGGCAATGTTCGATTTTGAAGTTGCTCGATTACGCGCAGTGCGATCGCTGCCGCAGTATCAAAATGAGGACCGGGCGGCCCGTTACCAAAAGGAGTCATATCCAAGCTAACCGCCAAGCTTGGAACGCCGTTCAACGCAGCCTCTCGGGCAGCGCCCACAGTACCGGAGTAGAACACGTCATCGCCAAGGTTTGCGCCTTTATTGATACCCGACACCACCAATGTTGGCTCCTCCGAACACAGTTTGTGAAGCGCCAAATATACGCAATCTACCGGCGTCCCATCAACGGCCCACCTGCCCTCGCCACGACCATGAACACGAATCACATCTTTCATGGTCAGAGAATGGCTTGCGCCAGACTGTTCCGAACTGGGAGCGACCGCTACGCCCGACCGGGTCCCTTGAAGCGCTTTCCACATCGAGGCCAAACCTGGTGCGTCAAGGCCATCGTCATTGGTAAGAAGAAAGTACATTTATGACGCCTCTGTAACCGATGATCTGATATCAGGTGATGGTTAGACCCACTCCCCTTAGTAGATATTTTTAGCCCTGCACACAGTTTGGGAGCGCGTTAAGCAAACACTCTGTTTCAACCTCACAATAATGGGCCGTATGCGACCACGTTACGCCGATTTACTAAAGGCACTTAAGGATCCCGATCCTGTGCGTTCGGACAAGGCGTATGACGCCATCTTGTTCGATAGAGGGGAAGCACTGCCCGATTTAATCGAGGCGTACACAATTTTCTCTAAAGATCCGACCGTTCGTTTCTATATCGTTCAACTCATGGGATTTTCAGAAGACAAACGAGCGACTGATACCGTAATAAATGCCCTTTCAGACCCCGATTGCAACGTAAGGGCTGAGGCGTGCCGCGCATTAGAAGATCTACGAGCCAGGGAGGCTTTACCGGACCTTCACGCCCGCATGGAAGACATGGAATCGAAGGTTCGACTCGCCGCCGAAGAAACTATTCGTGCTTTAGGTGGCTGGCGAAGCTGACCGGACGCCAACTCTGAGTTAGCCTACGGGTCCTCCCCCCCACTACTGTGAGGTACCCATGGCTCGGTTTAACGGACTCGATTTCTACAACATAGATGCTCAACTGACAGACGAAGAACGGATGGTACGAGACACTGTTCGTGAATGGGTTTCAGACCAAGTCATACCCATCATTGAGGAACACTGTCGGAATGGAACATTTCCCCATGAGCTGGTTCCGCAAATGGCAGAAATGGGCCTGTTGGGTGTCAACATCGAAGGATATGACTGCGCTGGGATGTCGAACGTAGCGTACGGGCTTGTTTGCCAAGAATTGGAACGCGGAGATTCTGGTATTCGCAGCTTTGCGTCCGTGCAGGGATCGTTGTGTATGTTCCCAATTTACAAGCATGGCAGTGAAGAGCAGCGCCTCAAGTACCTTCCCAAAATGGCGTCCGGAGAATTCATTGGTTGTTTTGGACTCACCGAACCAGACTTTGGCTCAAATCCAGGCGGCATGCTTACCACCGCTGTCGACGATGGTGATTCGTATGTGCTCAATGGTGCCAAGATGTGGATCACCAATGGAACCATCGCTGACCTGGCAATTGTCTGGGCGAAACTGGATGGAATCATTCGAGGATTCATTGTTGAAAAAGATGATGGTGGGTTCACCGCGCCTGAAATGCACGGCAAACACTCTCTCAAGGCCAGCGTCACAAGTGAGCTGGTATTTCAAGATTGCCGGATTCCAAAAGATCGCATTCTCCCGAATGTCAGAGGCCTGAAGGGGCCATTCTCTTGTCTAAATAATGCTCGGTTTGGAATTTCCTGGGGCGCTGTAGGATCAGCAATGGCCTGCTTTGATTCAGCCCGAAACTATGTTGGAGAACGGATACAGTTCGACAAACCGCTTGCAAGCTTCCAACTTGTGCAAAACAAACTCGCGTACATGTTGCGTGAAATCACAAAGGCACAACTGCTTGCACTTCACCTGGGCCGCATGAAAGACGACGGCACCATGATCCCCGAACATGTATCGCTTGCAAAGATGAACAACGTCGACATCGCATTGGAGATTGCACGCATGTCACGAGACATGCACGGTGCCAACGGAATTTTGGACGAGTACCCGGTGATGCGACACATGGCCAACCTTGAAAGTGTGAAGACTTATGAGGGTACCCACGACATCCACAACCTGATTTTAGGTCGATGGATCACCGGTATTCCAGCGTTTGAATAAGGGAGGGTTCGCCTCGCGTTTAAGCGATCGTACCCGCGGATATATTACGGCTGTGGCGGCTGTTTACGGAGTTCTGCGTATCCAGCCAGCCTCTGTCCGCACCAGCTCTTCAACAGGCCAATAGTGGTCATCTGTTTTCAACGTTAACGTGCGTTTCCTGCCCTGTAGGTCCACGGTTTGTACACGCACGGACGCTCGATGTTCCTTGCCTCGAACCGCCTCCACAAAGGCGTCCAAGTTTGGCGTCGGGGTACCATCGATGGCGACGATTCGGCGATAGGGTCGTAGCTTGTAACGCCCCGCCGGCGAGCCCCTCCAAGCGAACGAAACATATACACCCGTCAAAGGCTGACCGCGTTGCTGGGCCAGGGCCGCATAGGGTTCCTGAGCCAAAATTCCCGCCCACAAGATCACCCGATCCGTCCGGTCGTCACCCGGAAGAACGGTGGACAATTCAACAGTTTCAACGACTCCACCACGGAGGATTCGAAACTGAACTTGTTCCTCTTGAGAGCGCTCCTCGATTTCACCAAGGCGTGTAATGGGTTGACCGTTCATGCTGAGCAACAAGTCCCCCGTCTGGAGTTTTCCATCCGACGGACCGCCCTTGGTGACTCTTCGAACTTGCAGTACCTGCCGTCTGTCTGCGTCGTGAGATTCTATGATGGAGGCTTCATCTGCGGGAAGGCCCCTCTTTCGAGCAGAAGTCATTGGAACAGCTGCCCATTCCGCACCCGCCGTCCGCCATGCACCCTGGTCTTCAATGAACCGGTTGATCACAGAGGCGGGAATACCACGCCACCAACCCGAACTATCGGAGTCAGACGTGTCCGGGAAAGAGGCCCAAAATGCCGATGCCTTGCCGCGCTTGTCCGTCAGGACTCCACCGATGAAGCCCGTACGCAAGTCTCGAATATTCACTAAATCAATGTTGGTATCACGGAAAAACGGCTGACCAGAAAGGGGTAAATCCAACTCTCGAACCGCAGACACATGAGTCATTTCAGACTCAATGCGTTTATTCAAGGATGGACCCACCATGAAGGCCTTGTCCCCTGGTTCCAGCGTCCGTCCGTCAAAGCGGACCGACTCCACAGGTGTATTGCCCAATAGACTAGGATCGTATTGCACCAATGCCAGATTGTGTCCTGCATGCAATGCGACCACAGAACCCGGTATCTCCACGGACATACCAAAGTTCACCAAGACATCCCCAAGGCCCACCGGCACAGTGTCTCGGTCCACCAAAACAAGGCCTTGTTCTGCATCCACCACGACACCGTTACCGACGAATCGAGTTCCATACACTCCGTCTGTTCTAAACGGCACATGAAACTTTACAGACACGAATGCTTTGGCATACTTTTCAGCCATCTTGCTGGATGCCGGCAGCGCTTTTGTTGAAATCGGTGTGGAGACAACCTCATCCGTGGGGCCAGAGATGGCTTCGCATGGCCACAAACCAGAGCTGTCATCACGACTACAATGCCGAGTCGGAAACCACCGACGATCCATCGCTACAGATGCTTCCCCCACCCTGTGTGGACTGGACGGATGAAAAGCTCGAATGTTGAAATCTTGAGCGTCTGCAATTCCCGCAAGTGCGCCCTCTAGGTCGTCAACATCCTTGACGACTTTCCCGTCCACCTCGACGATCACATCGCCGGCACGGATCTGACCATCGAGCATGTATCCACTCTTCGCTACATAAACGCCCGATATGGGCACTTGCCGGTGACGGGCCATTTGGTGTGAATAGTTGTGCAGTACGGCTCCACCAACCTCTACATAGGATGCGGGAACTCCCTGGTGAAGGTCCGCAACTTCGATATCCACATCGATGGCGACTCCGCCGCGTTCCACGCTCATGCGGACGCGACCATCCACACGTTCATCCAAAGTATTTTCTAATGCGATGAAATCCGTCACCAGGACATCGTCAATCCGGACCAACACATCTCCAGGCTCCAGTTTTCCGTCCGCTTGTCCCCCCATCACCAGTTTTTCAACCACCAACATGCCCGTGGTCTCGCCATCGCGTTTCCGAACCAATGTTTCAGTGTTTGACTGCAAACCCAAACGACCCACTTCGTCGAATGTTTTATGGAGGAAGGTCGTATGAATTGTGCCGCGCGTGACAGGTTCACCTTCACGAATCAAATCGAGTGCCCGGACAATTCGGTCCAATGGCAAAAAGAAGCTGGATGCGGCTCTTCGGTTCGAACCCGCATTCAACGCAACCACATAGCCATACTGGTCGATGACAGGTGAACCCGAAGACCCTCCCGAACTGCTGGATGCTGCCTGGTAGTAGAACGTGTTGTAGTCGTTGTAGGCCGCTCCATATCTGGGTGCTTCTCTATCGAGGCGCGCCAGAATTCCACTGAGGATACTGATTTTCTCTCCGGCGTCACTTCCAATCAACCGTATTTCAGTTCCTGCACGCGCATTGGACGGCCGAAGCGTTAGCGCGTTGAGTTCCATAAATTTGATGTCTTTGGGATTAAATTTAAAGAAACCAAAGTCATGAATTGGGTCACGATACAAAGCCTGAAGTTGAACCTCCTCATTATTCTGGAGAATTGCTTCCGCAACCACCGGACCCGGCTGAACGACGTGCCGATTGGTCAGCAGGATGCCGCGCTCTGCATCGACAATGAATCCAGTCGCATAGCTGCTGCCTGCGTTCTTTCCGTCGAATGCTTGCGGCGTATACGACCGAATCATGACGACGGAAGGTACGACCCTTTCCATCGTCGCCTCCCATCTTGCGGGGGCAGCCATAGCGAACGAAAGGACCAACAAAAGTATCAACATGTAAGGCATTGAACACCTTAAGCGGCTTTGGTCAAGCCTCCGTGCTACGGAAACAATGACCCAAACTTTGGAGGCCCATTGGGCGACCAG
Source organism: Deltaproteobacteria bacterium (assembly GCA_002707085.1). Classification (GTDB taxonomy): domain Bacteria; phylum Myxococcota_A; class UBA796; order UBA796; family UBA796; genus UBA796. The sequence goes on along the minus strand of PALY01000028.1, from coordinate 16,973 downwards.
CAGCGCACTTTAGCAGATGGACGATACGAGCTGTTCGAGGCCATTGGTACTGGCGGAATGGCAACGGTTTACCGTGGCCGCGACCATCGCTTGGGCGTACTTCGTGCGATCAAAGTATTGGCACCCGCCTATGCAAAGAAACAGAGAGTACGCGCCCGGTTCGAAGCGGAAGCGCGAACGATGGCCGTCCTTGATCACCCCAATATCGTACGTGTCTATGATGTTGGATCGGATGAAAAAACCGCCTGGATCGTGATGGAACTCATCGAAGGCGGCAGCCTACTTGATCGCATTGATGGTCCAGGGGTTTTGGTGGATGACGCATTGGCCATTACGGCCTCCATTTTAGAAGCCCTCATTGTTGCTCATGGGCATGGTGTCGTCCATCGGGACATTAAGCCGCACAACATTTTAATGTCCGATGACGGTGTCGTAAGAATCACAGATTTTGGGATTGCTCGGAGTGGGGGCTCTACGGAAGAATCCTTCACCAAAACCGGAACGGTGATGGGTACTTGGGCATTCATGGCACCCGAACAGCGTGTCAACGCCAAAGGCGTCGATCATACGGCTGACATTTATGGTGTCGGAGCCACGCTGTTTTCGATGGCGACGCGAAAAACCCCCATGGACCTTTTCGCAGCCGATCTTGACCCAGAAATGCTTAACGCTGTCCCCGAGCCGCTTTTAAGCTTGGTGCGGAAGTCCACCCGATACAATCGGGAAGAGCGATATCCAAATGCCCAAGCCATGCTGGACGCAGTCCGGCTGCGCCAGAGCCAAGCGGAAACGCATTCGTATCCCATCAAGACTGCACCTCCGCCCACCCCAACTACATCCAGTGGCCCCGTTCAACAGGAATCTGTTCCCGCGAATGAAACTTTCGTAGCCGACAACTTAAACGTGTCAGCTGGCGAATTGGCAGCCTCAGTCACCCCCCCGCCCTTTCGACCGGCCAGCGTCATCGATCCGGCGTCGTCGGCGACAATGGATGAAGAAGCAACCATACTACCGGACGATTTGCAGCCTCCCGTTTTTGATGTGGCCAACCCACCGAAGAACCGCGATAGGGCGGTGTTGGTGCTGGTTATCAGCATCATGCTGGTGGTGGGTGGCCTGATCAGGCGACATTTGAATGACGCAGACTCTACCCAAACTTCGTCCACTACAACCGCTATACCGGCGCAGCCAGCCCCCACACAGACCGCCCCGAATGCGGAAGTGCCAGATACTGAACCTGTAGTACCCATGCCTCCCGCTGACACACCCACGTCGGCACCGGCAGACCCTGAGTCCAAGGTGGTCCCCGATCCGGCTACAACCAAAGACTCCACCGATCCGATTCCCCCTACCACTGAACCCAAAGATGAAGCTTCCACAGCCGCCGGTACGGCCGATCCGACGGCGCCAAGCACCGATGCGACGGAAACGCCGACCGACACGCCTGAGCCACCCACCGATGCCGTTGAAGACCCATATCTTGCTCATACGCCCGCAAAGATGGCCCGAATGGGTAGCACATTGTTCGTAACGGCACAGATCAAGCATCTCAGCCCACTGGAACTGCGTACATACGAGGCCATCACCTACTTTCGGCCTGTCGGTACAGCGCGTTGGAACCGATCCGTCATGACACGGGAAGGACGAACTTGGTCTGCACCCATCCGCATACAAGCAGACATGGAAGGGGGCTTGGAGTACGTCATCAAAGCCAAGCCTTCTGACTCGATGGACGGAAAGCTACAGCCAATGGCAAGCGGCACCAACAAGGCCCCGCACAATGTCCGAATCACAAGTCCGTAAAGTCTGGTCGCCAGAATCGTTCATTGCGCTTTCGGTATTTAGCGCCCAGTGTCTTGCTGTATTGCACCCGGACGCCATCCCATTGGACCAAGAGGAACTCTACAACGCCGCACACGGACGTCTCCTGCAGATGGGCCACTGGGCCGACCTGTTCACCCTACAATACCGAGGATACTGCGGAGGCTGTTCAATTAATGCGGCTTTAGGTGCTGGCTTTTTCAACCTTTTTGGCCCCAGCATCGCAGTATGGAAACTTGTCCCCATCACCTATTCGACGATTCTTGCCTTACTCGGTTCAAGAATTCTTCGAATACATGTCGGACTTTCGGCCGCAGTCGCTTTCGGTCTCATCCTGATATTTCCACCTCCAACGTATATGGAATTGTCACTTACGGCTTGGGGCAACCATATGGAGTCCGGCGTGTTTGCCGTGGTGGTCCTTTCCGCGGTATTGCGTCTGCTTCATCGCCCAAACCATCTCAACGCCATTTTGGTGGGACTCTCCCTCGCTTTGTCGCTATGGGTGGGCTTCTCTTCGGGATTTATCGCCATTGCGACTGTATGTTGTCTTCTTTGGTCGCGGCTGTACCGCCAGTTGGCGAGTGTCATTTTGTCCGCGAGCAGCGTCGCCACTCTTTGGGTCCTGCAAGTAGAATCTTCCGCTAGCTCCGCCTTCGAAACAATTTATTATGCTGGCGAATCTATTCCCCAACTGCAGCGGATTCCCGAAAAGGTCTGGAGCCTCTTCGCACCGAGACAGTTGGTGGCCTTATTTGGGCTGAAACACAGTCCTTTGGGGTGGGCCCTCGGGTGGACCAGTGTGGCCTCCGCAAGCATTGCAGCCATCTATACATGGCGTAAGCGAGTCATCCGTCCTGTCTTTGTCTTCCTGCTGGCATTCCTTGCGGTATACAGCTTGGTCCGCTTCACCGTCTGGACACCGCCGGCTCCCGAAATTTCTCCACCAGGCTCCATGCGCTATGCAGCACCAATATATGGGTTCATTTTCCTACTACACGCAGCGGGCGTCGGGCTTCTTTGGAATGACCGCAAGCGCCTGATTGCGGTCCTGTTGCTCATCGCTCCCTTGTCTGTAGGCTGGCAAGCGCGAAGTGCGTTCATCCAACCGCCATTTCCCGACAAAACTGTGTTCACCATGGCGGCGCCAAACTTTTCATATGCTAGGGATCAAATTGGGTATCTGCTCACGCTTGAAGAGCATCAAAACTGCCCATCTACAGCAGAAGATACAACTGCACTGCATGCATTTGGGATTGGTTGGCAGGAAACCAGGGTTGTACTCGATACCTACTCTCAGTCCAAGGTTCCCCCCAGTTCAAGCTCGCACCCTGCAGCACTGGACGGGATATCCGCAGCCCTTTTGCAGGAAATCGACTCTGACGAACGAGGTGGACTGAGGACCCTGGTATTGATGAACCAAAGACTGAGCCATTTCGACACCTCGGACAGAGAAGCCATCTTGGCAAGCGCCACATGGCGGCGGATTATTCCTTGGACTTCAAGTTTGTCCGAACATGGTGGGGACCGGCTTCAAGACTGGGCGAAACTGATGACGGGGCTACCTGACGTTGCTCAGATCGGCGCCACACGCTCATTTGGACGGAGTTGGAGTCACGACACAGTACGCTGGCGCATACCAAAGAGAGTCACGGCTCCAGACCTTACAACCCTGCAACCTCCTCTGCACAATGCGTTTATTGAAGGTATGGCTGAAGGTATCGGCGACCGTTGGGGGCATGGCCCCCACGACATTCAAGGCCTACCCAAGGACGCTCAGGAAACATGGGAACGAGGTCTCAAACGTGGGATTGACCGCTGGTGGCTCAACCCAATTCGTTTATTTCCAGAATATCGAGTACGGCGATAATCCGAGCATAGGTGGTCAACACCAGACGAACCAAATCTTCACCCACCAAAACTTTCTGCGTCCGAAGTCGTGAAGCGACCAATGCAATTAATTGATCCGTCTCACGTTCGATGGGTTCTTGCACGACCATCCGTGCAATCTGAATGGTGGCCTTAACGGCGTGTGGACTCACGGACTCGCCTTCGGCCTCCAGTTCCTTACACGTTTCAAGCACTAGGGTGTCCAGCCCCATCCACCGACAATCCCGCGTGCGAAAGTGTGGTTCGCTCACGCCAGGAATGCCAGGAATGCTCATATGATCCCTCTCTCTTTCAGCATGCCGAATAAAATGGGAAATTCCCAGAAAAAGAAGTAGAAACCCAAATAATATCTTGTCATGTCAACAGTAGAAGGAGGGTCAAAAAAACAGTTTAGGCTTATATTTTGGACACTTACAGCTTCAGCTGCATCCACATACGCACAGTATCGTTGTCCACAGGCTGTCCACCGCGCTCCATGCGATACGCATACCCTGTACCGGCGCGAACTCGGCCATCGTCTCCGTGCCATGTGACGCCTGCCATGCCTTCCGCCACATCACCGACATCTTCGACATCCATGTCATCGTCCAGAATCGAATAGCGAATTGCGGGTTCAAAAGCGCCTACGGTGTAGCCAACTTGAGTCATTACTCCCTGACGTGTCGTCTCCGAAAACACACCAGGAACCATCACCAAGTCTTTCTTCGGTGCGCTGACCACCCGCCGTCCTTCAGCCAAAAGAGTCAAGCCTTCTACGCGTACAATCAGGTCAGCGCCATATCCGCTCGACTGTACAGCAGTCTCGTTATTGGTCCAGCCATCAAGGCCGACTGCCATGGTAAAGCCATCGACTGTTCCACTGGTCCGATAAACGGCACCATCGCCCATTTTCCCCTCAAGGCGGCCAACAAATAGCTTGCCGTCGTTATCGTCTCCGCTCAAGTCACCACTTCCGTTGAACACGCCAATCCGGCCGCGCAAGAAGGTCCAGCGCCCATCGACAACCAGTCCGAGATCGTGTCCGGGAGTAAGCCAATGCGTAGATACGGCACGATCAGTAAAGGTCAGGTTTCCTGATGACATCAGGGCCTCTCGCGACACTGGAACCTTTTGAAGACCGCCCACAATCCAAAGCCCCTTCACAGGCGCGTATCCAACGTATGTGTCGACCAGGCCCAACCCTGCATCATGACCTTGTGCTTCCTCTACAACGTCAAAGGCGGAGGCCATCCCGACACGAACCCCGTACTTCACAGTGTCGTCTTTGCCTTCAAGCCCCAGTCGAACCCGACGCAATTTCAGGCCAGTATCGTCCTCGGGATCTCCATAGCCACCCGGATCGGCGATATCAGACTCATCCTGGTCCATCAGCGTCATCCAAGTTTGAACCAATGCCGTAGCATCCGGTGCAGGAAGAGCAGATTCACCTGCGTAGGAATTCGTCGAAAGCAACAAACCGATCAGCGTCAATGACATGGCAACTCCGTGAGTAGTCCGCTACGTATAACCGCCATGCGAAATATTATCTTCAGCCTCCTACTTACAGCCTGCCAAAGCCCTACAGAATGGGCAAAGGCATACGAGATTGAAAATCTCAATCAAGCCATCGGTGGCCCCAANGCAATCGCTCAACCCGGCGATTTCATGCTTGAGAACGACCGTATAAGGGTCACGGCCCTCTCGGCACGGGCATCCATGGGGAATCACACGGAAGGCGGCAGTATTCTTGACGGCGACCTACAAAGAGCCAATCCTGCCTATAGTAAAGGCCACGGCTTGGACCAGTTCGGTGAACTGTTTCCATCGGTAAACCTTCAAGTTGCGCACATTCAGGGCGACGATGGCAGCATCGATACCTTCGATGGAGATGTACAAATCATCGCGGACGGCAGTGATGGAGGTCCCGCCGTCATCTGTACCGTAGGCGACGGACAGGGATTCATCAGTCTGCTCAACGTTGCCAAAACGTACATGGGCGGCGACATCAGAATCCGCACGGACTACATATTGAATCCCGGATCACCCGCCCTTCTATTGCGCTCATACCTCGACCCGAACCAGACGATCACCTGTGCGGATGNGATGCCTGAAGCGCCCACTGCGAACAGCAGCGAAGATGCCATCCCCCTGATTGATGTCGTAACAACAGGTGGCTGGGCCTTCGGCGACTTCACCCTTTTTGGCGGGGGCGTTGACGTATTCACNCCGTCGGTCGGTTTTGATGAAGAAGGGCACGTGAGCGATCTTATGGACGCGGGCGTCAATACTTTTGTTGACCCAATCGTGGCCGACTACCTGGGTGGAACGAGCGATACCGTCAGCTATGCATACATGCCAGTAGAAGGAAGACTTAGCATTCCAATGTTCACCGGCAGCCAAACCGCAGGTTTCGGTGCTTTTGTCGCACCCGACGATGTGGTTTCCGGTTCCGCCTACATCTATGANCGTTGGTTTGGNATCGGACGNGGCGACATGGGGAGCGCCGTCGATGCTGTCTTAGAAGCGGCTGGAAAGAAAACCGGCCGCATCGAGGGTTGGGTTGTAGAAAAGGGCACCGGCATCGCCCTGTCCGATGTTCATGTCTTTGCATACCGTCCCGGTGCAGAAGGTCCATGGACGGAATGGACCACCGATATCGGTGAAGATGTACATTTAGACGGCTCCTTCTGGGGCACATTGCCTCCTGGTCGCTGGGACCTGGTGGTCTATGCAGAAGGACGTCCTGTTGGACCCAAAGTCCCTGTTTCAGTGGCTGCCGACGAAACCATCCAAGTCGTACTTGAGTCACCACAACCCGGCTCCGTCTCCTACGAGGTCACCGACACCAGCGGACATCTTATTCCAGCCAAGGTGACGTTTTTTCGGGCCGATGGGGTCGACATCCGACGAACGGATCTCGGGGATGGATACATTGGCGGCAAGCCAGCCCAAGTGAGTTTTTCAGCCCATGGTACCGGCCATGTCGTTCTTCCGCCGGGTGAGTATTACGCAATTGCATCTCGTGGTTTCGAGTATGAACTCGACATTAGCCACACCTTTGAACTCACACGCAACACACACTACAAGTTGGACCTTGTGGTGGATCGAACCGTGGACACCTGGGGATGGGTATCGGCAGACTTTCACGTTCATGCATCACCGTCACCAGATTCAGGTGTATCCCTTCCAGATCGCGTGACGACCTTCGTGGCAGAAGGTGTGGAATTCCTTGCCAGTTCCGACCACGACGCGATTACCGATTATCAGCCAACGATTCAAGCCATGAACCTTGAGCCTTGGCTTTCTTCGACACCAGGAACCGAAGTGACCACAATCGAGATCGGTCACTATCTCGGCTTTCCACTGAAATGGGAGCCGCTGGCCGACCAAGGTGGAGCCTTAGACTGGACTGGACTCCCTCCCCAAGGCATTGTCGACGAACTCCGTTTAATGGGTGAAACAGAGATCGCGGAGCCAGTGGTCTTCATCGCACACCCTCGCGACGGAATCTTGGGGTACTTAGACCAATATGGATTCGATCCATTTTCCGGGACGATTGGCAATGCAGTTGTAGAACCCGATCTGATTACCTCATTGGCAAACAGTCAGATTTCGCCTGAACAGTTCACGATGGATTTCGACGCGATGGAGATCTTAAACGCGAAACGTTTGGAGATGCTTCGAACTGCCACTTCGGAAGAACTTCTAAGTACGACTGAAGAACCAGGGAGCGTAAGCATCTATGACATCCTTTCACGTACACAGTTTGAACAAGACTCGATGATCGATGGAACGATGACTTTAGGGGGCGCATACCCTGGCCCACTGGATGACTGGTTCACCCTCCTCAACCTTGGATACAAAATCACCGCGCTCGGCAATTCAGATACGCACTCAAAGACCAAAACTGAAGCGGGATGTCCCAGAAACTATGTATCTATTGGTACAGACGACCCGGCCGAGATCAGCCCCGCTGATGTGGCTGAAGCCGTCCGTGAAGGTCGTGTTGTAGCCAGCTATGGCCCATTCATCCGTTTTGGAATCGATAGTTGGGACAATGGCCCAGGAAGCACCATTGAAGCCGATGGCGAGTTGTCGCTCAACATCGAGGTCCTTAGCCCATCATGGTTTGAAGTGGACCGTGTGGAACTGTACGAGAATGGAACCTTGATTCACGAATGGGACCTGGAAGCCAACCACGATCCTTTGGTCGATCTTGCAACGGTCGTGAAGCACACTCCCGAACAGGACAGTTGGTATGTCGTCATCGCCTTGGGTGAAGACGATCTCAGCCCCCTCTTTACTCCCGTGGACATCATGCCCATCCAGCTCCAAGACATCGTCAATGGAGCCATCTCGGAGATTGAGCTTGGAGCCATCGATTTGAGTGGCTTTGCAAGCGCCGGCCCCCCTATCCCCCGAACCTTCCCGATCCATCCCTTTGCCGTTACCAACCCTGTATGGGTGGACATCGATGGAATGGATGGATTTAATCCACCAGGCATCCCAGACTGGCTGGTCGCACCGCCGGAAGCGGAATGAGTCATCTGTTAGAACGAAACATTTGGGATGTGCCGACCGCGGTGGTCGATTTCGAAACAACTGGCCTCTCAGCGGATGGTGGAGACCGCATCGTGGAAGTCGCCATCGTGCGCGGATCTGGACCGAACGATAGCAATCCATCCATATACTCACAGTTGATAAACCCCGGAATGAGCATGCCCACAAGGGCCCAACGCATCCATGGTATTTCCGACGTCATGGTCGCCCAATCCCCAACCTTTTCTGACTGCTTTGCCGAGTTCAAGCCCTTGCTCGATGGAGCGATTTTTGTCGCGCACAACGCGCCGTTCGACTTGCGCTTTTTGAAGCGAGAATGCTCCCGCGCGTCGTTGCCTGCACCATCTCTGGACAGTGTTGTAGACACACTGACATTGGCACGTTCAGTGTTTGGTTTTCCCCAATGTGGCTTAAGTTCGCTTGCGGATCGAATGCAAGAACCACTAACTGCGCACCACCGCGCCCTTGCGGATGCAACTGCAACCTACGGTATCTACCGACGAATGCTTGAATCCATCGACCCCTACCAGCAAATGACAGTACGTGATTTGCACGCTCATATGGATGACATGGCCAGGGGTGGAAAAGACCGAATCGCCATGAAGTCCTTTTTCAAACAGGCTGCGTTGAAAAAACTTACGGTCGAAATCGACTACACCAAGGTCAATGGAAATGGAGGCCTGAAAACGACTCGGAAAATAACAGTGAATGCATTGCGCCCTCCACATGTCCAAGCTTGGTGTCACCTAAGACAACAAGACCGAAAGTTTAAGCTCGAACGCATTCAGCGTGCAGATTTCCCCAACTAAGCCGAGTCAAAACGCGTGAAAGTGTCTACACTATAGGTGCGCAGGAGAACGTTTTGGACCAACACAAACTTATATTCCTGATTTTGGGTGGATTTGCCTGCAGTTCAGACAAGGCCGTAACAATCCACAACAGCTCGCCTGCGGCCACCATCACTGGACCCGTAAACGGAACCACCTTTGAGACAGATGACACCATTACTTTTCGAGGCGTCGTTGAGGATCGAGAAGATGATCNAGAACAGTTAATGATCCGTTGGGCGACAGATACGGATGGAATTTTAACTGAAGATGTTGAGGCGGATTCCGACGGTACCATCACCTATTCTACGGTGGGGCTTTCACCGGGCGAACATGCCGTGTCACTTAGCGTGCTCGACAGCGGCGGAAAGAGTGGACAGGATTCAATTTCAATCTTCGTAATCGACTCCAACGATCCGCCTACCCTCTCTATCCGTAGCCCCGCTTCCGATGGCTCCGATGTTGCGATAGGTGGCGTCCCATTCGCATTTGAGGCCATCGTTGGAGATCCGCAAGATAGGGCCACCGATCTGATCGTAACGGTCAGCGATGTGGATGATGCAGGCGCAGAGGTCGAACGTCTTTGCGTNGCATTGCCNGAAGACGATGGCGCCGCAGTATGTGAAGGCACACTCAATCCAGGGGTCTATTCCATCCGCTTTTCCGTCGAAGATACGGATGGAAATACTACGACTGAAATCACCACACTCGACGTTATTTCAGAGAATGAAACGGACGACGATGGCGATGGATATTCGGAAGTTGATGGCGATTGTGATGATGGCGACGAGGACATCCACCCAGGTGCGTACGAACTTGAGAACGGTGTCGATGACGATTGCGATGGTCTCGTAGATGAGGGAACCGACGCATACGACGACGACGAAGACGGTTTTTCAGAAGATGCTGGGGACTGCGATGACGACGACCCCGCGGTCTTCCCTTATGCTGAAGAAATCTGTGACGGACTCGACAATGACTGTAACGGCACTGTCGATGGCACAGACGCCACGGATGCAACAACTTGGTACCGAGACTTAGACTCGGACGGCTATGGAGACTGGGCCTTCTCTACACGGGCATGCGATCTTCCCGCTGGATACGTCGCGGATAATACAGATTGCGATGACACCGATGCAGAAAGCTATCCGGGCAGTACAGAGGTCTGTGACGGTGGTGACAACGACTGCGACGGCTACACGGACGAAGATGATGCAGTAGGCTGCACAACCTATTTCCGCGATTACGACGACGATGGTTACGGAAGTACAATTAGCGTATGCGCATGCGCCGCATACGGGGACTACACATCGACTTTAGACACAGACTGCTACGACGATAGTGCATCCGTGAATCCAACCCACACGAGCTTTCATCCGACCCATCGCGGCGATGGCAGCTACGACTATAACTGTGACGATGCCGAAGAGAGACAATGGACCGATACGTCCGATGAATGTGCATTTTTCGCAGATTTTGGATGCTCTTCATCCAATGGATGGGATGGGGGCGTACCCACCTGTGGCACGACAGGTACCTGGCGTAGCGACTGCCACTACGAATGGGATTGGTTCAGTTCCGGTTGCTACTGGGGAAGTTCTTCGGCGCGAACTCAAGCCTGCAGATGAACGAACTGTAGTTCTATGGTCGCCGATTTAACGATGGCAATCCAAACATACTGGCAACCAACGTAAAGGCCATGGTCTGGTCGGTGCTGCGAAAGCCTTCGACAGGAAGCGTCGCGTGTTCCACTTGGTATGTCGTCTTCACACTAAAAACGTCAGTCGCCTTCATCGAAAGTGCAACTTCGCCAATGATTCGAACATCGCTCGTGTCTTCCACGTTGATGAATGATTCAACCGACTCAGCAATCTGAAAGGTATCCGCAACGGTTGTCTTCCAGCCCATAAAGCCACGTGCCGCGTACACCATGTCTCGGCCTATCGCGACTTCCGGCACATAGACCTCATGTGCAATATCGAACCCGGTCTCACCCACTACTTCGTGTTCATCCGACTCAACAATAAACCGACTGTACCCCGTCTGCGCATGGATCCGTTCATCGTATCCAGAGAACGGATCATTGAGCCAACCGGCCAAGAAGTACACACTGTTTAGACGACCGATAAACCGGTCATATCTACCATCGACTGAAAAATGCTGACTGGTACGCTGAAAACCAGCATCTCGCTCAAAGTCATCGATTGTGCCATCACCGTTCTCATCGAGAATAGAGCGCCCATACTCGGCACGCCCCTTGGTCGACAATCGATTCCAGCCCCACCGATGTTCGGCATAAAACCGAGAATACAGGATGGACGTTCCAACATTGCCCATACTGGAGGTTCCACCCGCCTCGACAGACAGGCGTGTTTCCGGCTTACGGACAGCGATTCCTTTCTCTGGGTCTCTCCGGTCGAACACCACTTCATCATCCAATGAGATGACTGTGAACGACTGCGTATCTGCCACATACCAACCGCCGGGTGCGGTCACGCTGGCAGCAGCAGCGGAAATCCAAAGAAAAAGATTCACTCGCCATCCTCCTTGTCTTCAATCCATCGCTCAGCTTCCAAGGCAGCCGCACAGCCACTACCCGCCGCCGTGACAGCTTGCCGGTAAATCTTGTCTTGAACGTCGCCGGCGGCAAAGACGCCAGGAATATTGGTCTCGGTCCGACCCGGTGTGGTCACCAGGTACCCGGCGTCATCGTGATCGAGCCATTCCACAACCGCCTTGCTGTTTGGAGTGTGGCCGATGGCCAAAAACACACCCGTCACATCCAGGGTTCCTTCTTCACCGGTTGCATTGTTCTTCCATGCAACACCTTCGACCTCTTTTTCGCCCAAAACATCTGTCATTTCAGTGTTCCAGTGGATCGTGATCTTTTCATTATCTTGAGCTCGTCGAGCCATAATCTTGGATGCACGCATCGTGTCGCGACGAACGAACAGATGAACCTCCGAGGCAAAGCGAGTCAAAAACGTGGCTTCTTCAGATGCTGAATCACCACCACCAATCACCACCACCTTCTGGTCTCGAAAGAAGAACCCATCACAGGTTGCACAGGCGCTCACGCCATACCCCCGAAGTCGCAGTTCATTCTCTAATCCGAGATAGCGAGCGCTCGCTCCGGTGGCGACAATCAGCGTCTTGGTCTTTCCTTCCTTGCCCATACTTGTCCAATACTTGTATGGCCATTCAGAAAAATCCACGCGCTCGATTTCATCCATCTCTAGGCGTGCCCCAAATCGCTGAACTTGCGTCTTCATCTTCTCCATGAGTTCAGGACCCATGATTCCTTCCGGAAACCCTGGGAAGTTCTCTACGTCCGTCGTGGTCGTCAACTGCCCACCTGGCTCCATCCCCTCAAAGACCAGCGGCCGGAGGTTTGCGCGGGCGCTGTACAGCGCCGCAGTGAGTCCCGCAGGACCTGTGCCCGCTACAACGACATCCTCAACATTGTTTTCATTTTCAGCCACAACCAACTCCAAGAGGTAAAATCTGGTGCACTAGACACACTGGTGTGAAGTACTGACCTACCTCTTATGTAGGACAAGACGCATAATCAACACTTGTTTCATCGCTTTATTTCATTGACATGTCAACAAAAGATTTCAATGTTCTCACAATACGCCAAGAAGCCGCCAAGCTTGGCTTCGATGAAATTCGTTTTACTCATCTCGATCCTGCGCCTGGTGTCGATAACTACAATCGTTTCATCGACGAGGGGCGGCACGGAGAAATGGGCTGGATGGAGCGTGGTCAACCCCCGCGGGCCAACCCCTTCTCGTTACTGCCAGGAGCCAAATCCGTCATCGTCTTAGGGATGAATTATTCACACCCAAGACCCCCAGATCCCGGTGGACTCACCGGTAAGGTCGCCTCATACGCATGGGGCCGCGATTATCACAACCGAATTGGCAAAAGGCTTAAAAAGCTCGATCGGAACCTGCGAGAACAGATCCCGGGGTTTCTCTCCTATGGAGGTGTCGATTCTCGACCCTTGATCGAAAGGGCCTGGGCGCAACGGGCAGGCTTGGGGTTTCTGGGTAAAAACTGCTTGGCCATTTTACCTGGTCGGTCCAGCTATTTTTTCATCGCCGTCATGTTGGTCAACATCGATCTTCCACCAGACACTCCATTGGGGGACCATTGTGGCTCGTGTCAGCGCTGCCTTGACGTGTGCCCAACCGGGGCATTCACCGCACCTGGAGAATTGGACGCCCGACGCTGTATTTCCTATCTGACCATCGAACACAAGGGTGAGATTCCTAACGATCTGCGACAACAAATGGGGCGTTGGGTATTCGGGTGTGACGACTGCCAGGAAGTGTGCCCACACAACCCCAAGAATCCAATCTTTGCTGATCCAGAATTTGCGCCCAGAGCCGGCCACGCTTGGCTGGATCTTGAATGGGTCCTACTCGCGGACGACGACACACTGAAATCCCATTTTCAAGGTTCGCCTATCCGGAGGCCTGGCCCCCAAGGCCTCAAGCGAAACGCGGCCATTGTGCTTGGCAACATGGGCGACCCGTCCGCACGAACATCCCTTCTGCGTGCCATGGACCATTCAGATGCGATTGTGAAGTCCCACGCCAAATGGGCGCTCGACCGCCTGTAAGCGTCAAGCGATAAAGCTCGCATCAAATGCACACAGTCGAGCCTGTTCCAATTCAGCATCCGACATGATTCCAGCATCACGCAAAAGCCCAAACTCCTTCCGAAGGTTGGTGTCACACAAGTACGTTCCGTCGGTATTGATGGTCAATCGAACACCATTCTTGAGAAAGGTGGGGAGTATGGTGCGAAACTCTTCTAAATTCTCGACGGCACGTGTGTGCAGATTTGATGTAGGGCAGATCTCCAACACGGTTCCGCTCTCCCGAAGCGCGCTCAATGCCTCTTCGCTATACGCGGCTCGCACTCCATGACCAATGCGATCTGGCTTCAGTTTGTCGATCACTGCAATGACCCCCTCACCACTCGTAGCGCGCGTTTCCCCGGTATGAACAGTCGTTCCAAGACCTGCGGCTCTGGCGTCTGCAAAAATCTTCGCATATCGCCCTACAGCCCCACTCAATTCAACCGCATTGGTTTCGGTGCCCGCGAGGTCGATACCCACCACACCCCGGCTTTGATACAAAATCGCCTTCTCAACAATCTTGGCATTTTGTTCCGGGGTAAATTCTCGTGCGAGACACAAAATAAGACCGGCTTTCAATCCATACTCAAGACACGCTCTATCCATACCGCGAAGGGCCGCGTGAATAATATGGTCCAAGTCCCGTTGGCCGCCTTGATTGCGTTTCATTGGATTGAATCGCAGCTCAATCTGCTCTACACGGCTACTTCGATACTCTTTGCCAAGTATTTCATACACACTCCGCTCAACGGCGGCGGGAGAACTTTGTATCCGTTCCGTCCACTCATGAAGAATCCGTAGGTAATCGTCTAGACCCTTACACTTATCCGGGTCAACGGTGATCATATCCTTGAATTCCCAGTAGTTTTTCACCGGTAGCTTGAAGCCTTGTGAATGCGCTATCGACCACATCACATGCGGAGCCACGGAGGCCCCCAAATGTATGTGTAGGTCACACAAAGCCGGCGTAGTACTCATAGAAGTTCCAGAACGTGATTAGGTGCCTTCAGGATCGCCAGTAATTGAGTCATAGTCAAACAGTTCCGGCACTTGAACACGTCCACCCGGCCCTTGAATCCGTACATGGCACGCCAATCGCGTCAATTCGGTCGCTGGTGGACCCGCTTCACGTTCTCGGCCTTCATGCATGTCACCCCGAACATGCGCTTCGATAGATTGACGTTCCCGCTCTTTCGGTGCGGAAAGTCCTGTACCATCGACAACTTCCACCCGGCACAAGCCACAACCACCGTCAGGGCATGGTCCCCCTGCCCGCCTCCCGGTACTGATCGGTGCCGGAAGTTCCTGGCTGGCCATCAGCAAATCGTAGCCCTCTTCGGCGTGTACCACTTGAATCGTACCGTCAGGCAGTATGTACGTGACAGGATGGCGGACGATGTCAGCCGTCTTAGCATCCATTAGCCCCTTCAATCGTTTACGAATTCCAAATCGTGACATTTCAACCTTCCACCGATGCAACAGAACTTTCCAGCGCCTCTAAGGCTTCCACAATCAAGTCAAAAGCTTCATCTACGCTATCCACCACTGTAAACAAATCCGGGTCTCCTGGGGAAATTGTTCCCGCATCCACCATTGCATCCAGATTCAAACACTGATCCCAAAATTTTCTACCGTAGAGGAAGGTGGGTAACGGTCGGTCGATTTTGCCCGTTTGCCGAAGCGTCAATGTTTCAAACATCTCGTCCAGCGTTCCAAAGCCACCGGGAAACACAATTACGGTTTTGGCCAAATATAGAAACCACAACTTGCGCATGAAAAAATAGTGAAACTCAAAAGCCAGTTCCTCGGGAGTGAATTCATTAACACCGGCTTCGAACGGCAATGAAATGCCCAACCCGACGCTCTTTCCGCCTGGAACCAATGATGCACCGCGATTCGCAGCCTCCATGATGCCTGGACCACCACCTGAACAGACGTGGTAGTCCGCACCTGAGCGTTCCATGCTCCACGCAGTTAGCCGTCTCGAAAGCTCGACCGTGTCTGTGTAGTATTTCGATAGTTGCAATCGTTTTTCCGCCGTATCGACCGCATCTTGAGTTCCGCTGCCATTTGCGAGCGCATCTTTGGCATCTTGCAATATGGTTCTTGCTTCTTCTTCGGAACGGATCCGCGCAGAACCGAACATGACGATGGTGTTTTGTACGCCCGCGGCTTCCAGACGCGCCTTTGGCTCTTCGTACTCACACAAGATCCGCACCGTGCGGGCGGCTTTCGAGTTCAGGAAGTCAATGTTCTTGTAGGCTTTCTCTGGTTTGGGCATATCGCTCTCGTCTTGTGCTGGAAGTTCCGTCAACAACCGTAATGCACCAATGTGGCCCCGTCATTGAGCGAAAAGGCCCTGCCCCATGATGCCAGCCCCAAGTAATGCCGCATGCGGGTGTTTAATGACCTGTATCGGCGGTTCCACATCACCATTCATCGAAGCAACGGACGCTGAATACGAAGACAGAAAAAGCTCACTGGAAAGATCATCAAGCCAATGCCCCACGACACCGCCAGCAACAAAGACGCCACCCAGCGCGTGATTCCGTTGAATCAAACGACCCAAAGAGAAACCAAAACACCGCAGGAAGTTTCGTCGAACCCACGCCAACTCATCGCACTGCCTCCAGCCTTCTGAAACCACTCGCCCTGCTGGGACCCCTTCAACGCCAAGTTTTTTCATCTGCAAGATCAACTCAAGCCCCCGCCCAGAAACCACATCTTCGATGGTCGGAATATCGACAACCGCTTTCAATTGAGCGATCAGGGCTTCCGACTCAACATCGAATGCCTCAAGGGGATCATGGCCTGGCTCCATTGCGTGAACCTGACCGTCCTGGACCAAAGCACCCCCAAAGCCCGTACCAACACCAACCACGAGATAATTTCCGGCAGCAGCTGAGCCATGTAGGGCCGTGAGGTCCATGGTCTTCAGCACCGGTACAGCGTAAGCGACCGCTTCAAGGTCATTGAGAAGCTTGGTGGGCCACCGCACCTTTTCTTCCGACGCCATCCATTCCACATTGGTTAATGCCGCCCTTCCGTCTACAACAGGTCCGGCCACGCCAACACAGACAGCATCCGGCTCAAATGTGTGATCAGCCAAATAACGTTCCAACGATTCCTCTAGGCTTGTTGTCTCTCGTGTCTGCTGCACAGAAACAGGCCCCAGGATCCCGTCATATACGGCCCAACGTGCATGGGTTCCCCCGACATCTCCGACCACCACGCGCCTATTCATTGTC
>PALY01000027.1 GCA_002707085.1 Deltaproteobacteria bacterium | reverse complement strand
ACAGCCAACTGCATACCAAGACAGATTCCGAAGAAGGGCACTTCATTTTCTCGCGCCCACTGAATTGCACTCACCTTACCTTCCACTCCACGCTCACCGAAGCCACCCGGCACGAGGATGGCGTCGGCGTGTCCGATGGTGTCACTCGGGTTCGTCGGGTCAATGGTCTCAGAGTCAACGAACTCCAAGTTCACTCTTGCACCGTTTGCAAACCCACCATGAGCAAGCGCCTCATTCAACGACTTGTAGGTATCTGCAAGGTGTACGTACTTTCCAACAATACAAATGTTTGCGGTCTGCTTTGCATTGCCCCAACGGTCCAACAATTCATTCCAGGGTTCCAAGCGAGCTTGGGCCGCCCAAATCCCCAGCTTCTCCAGGATACGATCATCCAAATCTTCGGCATGAAGGGTTGTGGGAAGTGCATAGATGTTGTTCACGTCTGGACAGGCGATGACACAGTCACGTTCGACATTACAGAACAATGCGATCTTCTCGCGCGTGTCTTTTGGAATGTCTCGGTCGGAACGACACAACAAAATGTCGGGCTGAACACCAATCTCTCGAAGCATTTTTACCGAGTGCTGCGTGGGTTTTGTCTTCAATTCACCTGATGTCTTGATGTACGGCACAAGCGTGAGGTGAAGGTACAGCACGTTCTCAGCACCCGCATCGTTACGGAACTGCCGAATCGCTTCCAGGTATGGCAGAGACTCGATGTCACCCACTGTTCCACCAACTTCCACGATGGCAATGTCTGCATCACCCACACCATTAAGGATCAGTCGCTTGATTTCATCTGTAATGTGCGGGATGACCTGCACGGTATGGCCAAGATATTCTCCCTTCCGTTCGCGCTCAATTACGTTTTGGTACACGCGACCTGTAGTGAAGTTGTTTCTCTGAAGCATCGGTGATGAAGTAAAACGCTCATAGTGACCCAAGTCAAGATCCGTCTCGGCACCATCATCGGTCACAAACACTTCACCGTGCTGGTAAGGACTCATCGTTCCTGGGTCGACGTTGATGTAGGGATCCATCTTGATGTTGGTGACACGGAGTCCGCGAGCCTCCAGCAGAGCGCCCATGGCAGCTCCTGAAAGTCCTTTACCTAAGGAGGACAAAACGCCTCCGGTAACGAAAATGAATTTCTTTCGCATCAGTGCCTCGGTACGGGTGGGGTAAGTTCTGTTGGGGTAGAAAGGTGGTGTCGCAAACGTTCAAGATCTGGTGGTGTGTCCACACCGATTGCGCCATCTATGACGTTTACCGTATGGATGGGCGTATCATTTTCCAAAAAACGAAGTTGCTCTAGATCTTCGATACACTCCAGTTGCCCACGTTCCCAACCCGCGAACTTCTGAAGAGCGGAAGCTCGATATCCATATACCCCGATGTGAAGGAGCCAGGGACCATTGACAGGGATTGGCGAACGAGAAAAATACAGCGCCTGCCCACCTAAACCCACCACTGCTTTTACCTTGGAGGGGTTGGTTGGATCAGCATCAGAAGGAAACGGACACACTGGAGTAACAATCTGCACATCTGGATTTTCAAAGGTGCGTGCCACTTCATCAACGACTGAACCATCGATAGCGCCGTTGTCCGCTTGAACATTAATGAACACATCCGCGTCAAAATGCTTCGCAGCGGCAGCAACACGATCACTACCAGTCGCATACTGCCCTTTCGTTAAGATGGCTTCGCCACCATGGTGAACCACCGCATCGCGGACCTGTACCGAGTCCGTAGCAACAACCACACCCTCTATGAGAGAAGCCTGTTGCACACGTCGCAACACATGAACAACCAATGGCAAGCCGCCTACGTCAGAGAGAACCTTCCCTGGGAATCGTGACGACTCCAATCGCGCGGGAATGATTACCATGACCTTCATGGACCTAAGAAGTATTCCTTCCTGACCAATTGCGCACCCAAAAAACCAAAGAAGCCATCCCGAATCGGGATGGCTTCTTTTCTTTAAACCGTAGTTTCGACTTAGCGCTTGCTAAACTGGAACTTCTTCCGAGCGCCAGGCTGGCCGTACTTCTTACGCTCAACCTTACGAGCATCCCGTGTAAGAAAGCCACCCTTCTTAAGAACGGAACGGTTCTCTGGGTTGGCTTCGCACAATGCGCGAGCGATACCCAGACGGATTGCACCCGCTTGGCCAGTCTTACCACCACCGCACACATTCACGAGAATATCGTAGCTTTCCAAGTTTTCTGTCACCGCCAATGGCTGCTGCAAAACTTGTTTGACGCTGGCGCGGTCAAAGTATGTTTCCATCGGTGTTCGGTTGACAACGATGTTGCCCTTTCCAGGGCGAAGGTAGACGCGAGCCACTGAGGTCTTGCGGCGTCCGGTTCCGTAATATTGCGTAAGGGCCATCTGTTACTTCCTTAGACGTACGCGGGAAAAGGCTGGGGCGTCTGGCCACCATGGGGATGCTCAGCTCCGCCATAGACCTTCAGCTTTGAAATGACATCACGAGCCAACTTGTTCTTGGGCAACATGCCCTTCACTGCTTGGGTAATGATGCGCTCTGGATCGTTTTCACGAAGTTCAGGCACCGAGCGAACTTTGAGTCCACCAGCGTATCCCGAATATCGGTAGTACTTTTTCTGTGCTTCCTTGTTTCCGGTAAGCTTCACTTTGGAGGCATTGATTACGATGACGTAATCTCCGGTATCCACATGGGTTGCAAATGTTGGCTTGTGCTTGCCCCGCAAAACGGTCGCAACACGTGTAGCCAATCGGCCAAGAATTTGGTCTTCGGCATCGATCACAAACCAGTTGTGTTCAACGTCTCCGGCCTTTGGAAGGGTTGTACTCATACTTCACTCAAAATCGTAAATACCTTTCGGTATCCACATGCATTCAATGGTTCTCGTGGGAATATAAGCCCACAACAGCGCCCGCTTCTATGGCGATACTGTGGTGCTGTCAAGCGTTTCACCATTCGATTTCATTACATCAATGTCCACCCCTGCCGACAAACAGCGGTTGGTCCATTCCTTCTCTGCTTTCAGATCACCACCAGTACGTGCCATAACAACACGTTTGGCACAGGACGGCACATGCCCTGGAGCATGCCTCAGAACGGCCTCCACAGCCTCCATGTCAGCCGAATCACCGAGCATACGCAACCGCAAAAGACTGTAGGCCAATGTTTCTTTTTCACCTTCTGACACCAATGGTGTACCCGGCACGTCCCCCCGCTTTAAGGCCAGCCAAGCACGTGCAACCTGAAGGTCAAAGGATGAGCCAGACACCCCCTCAATGGCATCCAATATTGATTCTGATTCCACTTGGGAAAGCATCGGCTCTCCAAACCCGGGTTGACTTGAAGCCACGATCAAACGAATCCAAGATTGTTCTGCATTCGGATCGAGCGCCAACGCCATACTGCTCCGTCGCGCCGCCTCTACTGAATCCCCACTTTCCATCGCTTCTTGTGCTTGGGATTCGTACAAAGATGATGGACCAGGAACTTGAGGCCACCGTTCAATCATCCGTTCCGCCAATCGATGAACGACCTCCTTGTCCGCAAGCGCATCACTCGTCGTACGCCCAACACTGACCACCCACATCGTGATGCTCAAAAAAATTACACTGCAGGTCGCAATAATTATCCAAGCCCAAACATGACCGATCGACCTCGGCCTTAAATTTCTTCCCGTCACCGGCTTAGAGCCTCTTTCCGAGCTTTCGACCACGTGAACTCCCAAACCACAAACTTAGCGATATACACATCAAAATACCAACGTAGCTTGACGGATTTTCGTGGTGTGGTATCAATCGCTTGCCGCTCGTCATCTTAATAGCGGAAGTGAGTAGATTCATGCAGGACAGATCCAACCTCGGCACGCGCTACACTTGTTTTGATTGTGGAAAGAAATTCTACGATCTCAATAAACCTGAACCGATATGCCCCACGTGTGGAGCAAACCAGCTCGACGATCCAACTCCAGATCCCCGTGTTGCTGTAATGGCGAAATACAAGGGTTCACGGATGACTGCCAAGGAAGCGGCTCCATCCAAAGAGGCGATTGAGATCGAAACCCTAGAAGATTCAACTGAAGAAGTGGCAGCGGTAGGTCTCCCAGACATGGATGACGAAGAAGAGTTGAGCACACCCCCAGAAGGTGTGACGACCGAAGACGCTGCAGAAGCAGAATAGCGCGCTTACGACGGCCCTTCCCCAAGGTCCACATGCACGAGCGTCAAGCCATGGGCTGGCGCCGTACGGCCTGCAGCAGAACGGTGTAAAGCCTCGCGTACAGTCTTCATATCGTTGGGCGCTCTGCGCTCCAGTCCTACGTCGACCAAGGTTCCAACCATGATTCGAACTTGGTGGCGCAAGAATCCGTTGCCTTCAAATTCGATTCGAATTTCGCCGTCGCTCAGTTCGGACACAGTGGCCTTTACAATCGTGCGAACCGTCGTCTTCGCAGCACACCTCGCAGCCCTGAAACTGGTGAAGTCATGTTGCCCCTCTAGGTGGACTGCGGCCTCCTGCATTGCCGAAACATTCAGTCGCTGTTTTAAGTGCCAAACGACGTCTTCTCGAAAAGGACAGCCAGGGATTCGGTTCAGGATTCGGTAACGATACAGCTTGGAATTGGCCTGAGCGCGAGGTGAAAACCCGTCCGGCATCTTGCGTGCGCTCAAACAACGAATGTCCGGAGGCAGGTGATAGTTCAACCCTTCTGAAACCTGGACTTCTGTTCGCCTAACGGGCAAACGAAAGCTCACATATTGCATCTCAGCGTGGACCCCTGAATCCGTTCGTCCTGTAGCGTCTGCGACGATGTCAGGGCCTCCCCCACACAATGCTGCCAGCGCAGATTGCACCTTGGACTGGATGGATACACCGTTGGGCTGTATCTGCCAGCCCACATATGCATTTCCACGCCAAGCAAGAACCACACACCAGGTTTGGCCCTCAAAATGCTCTTCGCTCATGCTCAGTAGTCTAGCTTAAGTCCGAAGGTCAAAACATCACCTGAGAACTCAAGCCCACCCTGGTCTTCACCAATCGTCTGCGTTCTGTATTCCACTGTAATGAATGAATCGGTAATTCCAGTAGATGCCTCTAAACGGCTGGCTCGTGCCGGCTGGAAAATATCCAACAGAAGGTGGGCGCCATACTTTGTATGCATCCCCGACTTGCCACCAGAAACACTGCCTCCCCCATCCCAAGACTCCTTCCAAACCCAATAATCGTACCCAACGCCAGCGAAAGGCACGATCACTTGTTCAGGAAGCACATCCAGACGGAAAGTTGCGTTCAACATAAACGGCACGGCGATGATTTTATCGTCTTGTGCCGATTTGACACCGTCAGCATCAACCAACTTTCCTGTTGCTTTGTAAAAGCCGGTAGAACCCGTCAGTTCAATCAACTCAAAGAAGGTCGGACCCCATTCCAAGGCCCACATCTTGTGACCAGTATCGCCAAAAACATCGGAAAGGTTTTCGTCACTCAACGTCATTCGAGCGTGTCGCAACTGGAAAGACGAGCCTACGAAATCGGACCATTCATTGCCCTTTTGAGGCCATTCAGAATCCACATCCGCCTGAGCGGGAGAACTGGACATTGCAATCAAAACGGCAGCAATCGGCAATACCTTTCGACGTACGCCAACAAACAGCCCCCCCAGCAATGCCAACAGGCCTGCAGCTGGAGCGGTAACGGTACCGCAATGGAATCCACCTTTGTCTCCGGCCATTTGCGCGGCGCCAAACGTCTCTCGGGGATTTTCACTAACAACGTTGCTCATTGGTCCCTCCTGACCCGCTTCATCATAAGCTCGAACAGCCACATAGTAGGTGGCACCATTTGTAAGCGGCTTGATGGTAATGCTTTTATCGGTACTTGGGTCGGCATTTACCCGCCTTGGTAAATCTAAACTATTGGCGCTCACGTCTTCTGCAACACCCACGAAAGCGGGGCCTTCCGTGGAATAATCTGAAGCGTTGAACGAAACGCTGGATACATACACCATGTAGTGGCTCAGGTCTTCATCGTCGATACCATTGATCTCAACCCGCACCAGACCATCACCAAATCCCACATCCTTATTCTGCAACACAACAGTAGAAGGAGGATTGTCGACATCGACTGTGGCACTATCGTGTCCCGTCATTCCGTTCTCATCTTCCACAACGATCCGGATCCGATTCTCACCTTCTTCAAAATCGTCCGTCACTGAAAATACCGCCTGTGATGCCTCACCCGCAGATACACTGCCTGAAGCCAAAACCGTTCCATTTCCATTTGAATCGCCCCCGAGCCGAGCGGTCCAGGTACCATCGACATCGGAGTCAAAGGCCACCATCACCTCGTCGCCACCCAATGCGGTGGACGGTGATGCACGGTACACATTCACCCATGGTCGCTCCGTCACAATGTGCAATGCACCTTGTGATGTTCCCCCGTAAAGATACCCATTACCGTAGGCAAACTCCTCTACCTTACCGCCTACATCCGGAAGCGGTATCGATGCGTACTGAGCAGAAGTCGGCAAACCCGTCGGGCTATCAAACTGATGAATCAAGATGGAATCTTGGTCTTCGTCACAAATCGCAAACCATGCACCATCATCGTCTACAGCCAATGCAGTCGCATTGTCGATACCGTCCGTATCATCGAGAAGAATGGACAACAGATTGCTGCTGATTTGAAAATCAAGGACCCCTGCAGTACCACCTGCCACCAACACCCGAGCGGTATCGACGATAAGCACATCGCTGGTGCTGGCACTTCCGATGGTTCCCAACTGACGCGCAACAAACCCGCTGGTCAATGTGACCTTGGACATGGTTGCGCCACCGTGAGACACAAAAACGTAGCTGAGACTGGCCTCCATGTCTTCCACAGATTCGTTGTACAGCGTTGCGGGAAAGCCCGCTGTTTCAACCGTACCGTCATTCGGGTTGTAGGCATGAACTTGCGGGTTGCCGCCTTCAGGGTGCTTTGCCGCCGCATACACATGGTTGCTGTTTGCGGCCACTTTCAAAAGTTCGGTATCAACAATACCCACAATGGCGTCGCCAAAAGACACTGCACCGTCATCGACATCAAACCAAGCCAACTCTCCATCGCTGCAGGCCACAAAGAAGCGAGCGTCTTCATTCGGCCAGGTCGTGACATCGACCACGCCGGGACACACATCGACTTCGCTGACCTCCCATGTTTGTGCATCGAGGATGTGCAACGTTTCGGATCCGCTATCCACAAACGCCACCACATCGCCATCCGATGAGATCGCCACGTCTTGTATCGCCGTTCCTACTTCAAACGTCTTCGCGACCCTGTCAGGATAGGCCTGAGCCAACGGCAACAATGCCGCAATGACCCACACCATTACAGGTAGCCCTCGGACCACAGTGCAGTCGCAATGCCGAGCGCATTCGCCGATGCCCCAACACGAAGGTTGTCCGCCGCGACCCACATATGCAACCGATGCCCATCCGGATCAGGGCGTATACGGCCCACATAAATATTGCTGTCCCCAGCAATCCGGCGTGGCCCTGGAATCGGATCGCCCAACCGAATCCCAGCGGCGTCTTGAAGCAGAACCTGGACGGCCTCTACATCAACAATGTGATCGAATTCAATCGTTAGGTCACAGGCCACACCCGCAAACATCGGTGCCATCACGACCGAACAAAGTGCCTGTTCAGGCTGCCACCCAAGAACGTCGGCAACCTCCAGCGCAATCCGTCGCTCCACGACCGTCCACCCTTCGACCAAATCCCCTACCTGTGAATGCACATCAAAGGCCAGACCCGTCGGAAATACTGCCCGCGGTGGTGTTTTTGCATTGAACAATGCAACAACCTGCGCTGACAACTCTTCGGCACCAGCCTTTCCCGCGGTACTCGCAGATAGCATCACCGTGCCACGAGCGTTGATGGCACCTCGATTGGCCAATGGTGCCAACACACTCGCCAAGATGACTGCCGGGGCGCTGGGTGAACACATGACCCGTTGGTCCGAGAAGTCAGCCACAGGCTCCAAACTGACACCTGGGACCATGATTTGCGCTTTATCGGCAAACACACCGCCGATATCGACCACCGGAATATCCAGTTCTTGAAGGACGGGAATCAACCCTCTGCCTACTTCCGCCGGTGCCGCCAGAAAGACGACGTCAACCCCCTCCACGACGGCTTCAACGCCATCCAGCGATGGCAGCGGTCGCACACGGTGGCTTCGGTCGCGTACTTCCATCACCTCTCCGTTGGACGAAGGGCTGGCAAACAAACGAAACGATGCAATCGGCAAATTGCATCGTTCTAATACACTCAACAAATCACGTCCGACAGCACCTGTGGCGCCAACCACGGCAACTGTCAAACCATCCGCATGTGGGTCTGAGATACTCATGCCGAGCATCTATCCCAGCAACTTGGCACCGTCTGCTAAGAACCTATGTATGTCCGACTTGAGAACGATATCCGCGAAGAATCTGTTCGATACGATCCCGACCACGCAGTTTATATTTTTTCAAAATTCGTAGCTGCTGTTTGTCACCTTGAGACAACCATGAACGTGCCGTAAGCGCGGAAATGTCATCCTCGTATTGTTTGTGAGCATGTACCAACTCTCGCAACTCTTGATTTTCCGGAACAAAGCGCTCTACCAGCAGTCTGTCTACCAATTCCATCCACATTCCCCTATTTTGACGGTCGAACACCAGATTACAGAACAGCAGAACGGGATGTCAACACCATTTGAGTAGGAAAAACAAAGAGGTTTCAGCGCGACTTCTTCGCATCTGGAGGCCGCAAATAGGCCAGTGCAACCACACCGGGTTCCACAGCATTCTTGAAGCGTTTTGCGCCCAACCGAGCCACCTCTAAGGCTGGATTTTTCGCTGCTTCTTCGGAAATCACGCCACCACGACTCGCGATCAACTCCGGACCCACAACCACTCCTTCTCCCACTGCAACAAAGGGGGCGCCAGGAATCACATCCGCCAACGGTGCATCCACCACATCCCCGAGCGCGGTTGCTCCATCCTCAGTTACCGAAAATGTCTGAGCATACACACGGGACTTTCGCGCATCCAATACGGCCAAGACGCGCCCGCCTCGCTCCATTGACGCACGCGCTTCTAAGCTGGAAACCGGCACCACAGGGACACCCCTGGAAACAGCAATACCCAATGCAGTGGCCACCCCTACACGAAGTCCGGTAAACGCCCCCGGGCCAACCGTGACCGCCACACAGTCCAATTCATCTACCGCTGAAAGCATTTCAGAGATGGCCGGAATCAAAACCGTGTCAGCACCCCGGACAACACGCTGGGACCACAATTTCTCCCCATCAGGGGTCCACAAGGCCGCACCCACAACAGGACCCGCCGTGTCGATGCCCAATACAGCCGTCACTCGAACAAACGCCGAAGGTCAAAGAACAAGACGGACATCATCAGCAGCACCAGCAACAACACACCAATTTGCTGCGCGCGCTCGCGTACCTTCAGTGAAAGTGGTCGTCCCCGCAGCCCCTCAACCGCATAGAAAACAAATTGGCCGCCGTCCAAAACAGGCACCGGCAGTAAGTTGATGATGCCCAAAGAGATGCTGAGCATACCCATCAAGCGCGCCCAAACAAAAATGCCCTGTTCAGCCGCATTGGAGGCCTGGCGGACCATCTCAACGGGACCGCCAAGGCTCTTCTGAACCGCCGCGGCACCGGTCAACAACTTACCGATTTGTTCAATCACATAGCCAGAAAGTCGCGTGGTTTCTGTCCACGCCCGGTCTACAGCATTGGGAAACGTGTAGTACACACGAACCTGGGGACCATCAACCAGCTCTCCCATGCGCATCACACCCAAGACCGGCCTGTAATAGTACCGACCCAAAACATTGGTGTCGCGGATAACCGTGGGCGTCAACTCCAAATCAAGGACCTCTCCATCGCGAACGATCTCAACATTAATGGACCGGGCCGTTGCACTTTCCCCGTCACCATCCATCGTAGATCGAACACCATCAAGAACATCAGACCAACCGTGAACGAACTTTCCGTCCAACCGCAAGAATCTGTCCCCTGCCCTCAGCCCCGCTTCATACGCTGGAGCGGTTGGCTTGGTTGTCGCAGGCTGACAACCGGCAAGGATATCTGTGCTGTCCTTGTCGAGCTTCTCACCAACACTGCCCACAAAAATGGTGGTTGGAGTAAGGCCCCACTCCGTAGCCGCTTTTCCACTTTCAACATCCGCTGGTATCCAGCCTGAAGACTGAACCATTGTTACTGAACGGCCATCTTCCAGCCCCACAACAACCGACTCACCAGCCCCAGCCAAGGTAGATTCCAACGCAACCCAATGCTCTACCGGGCGTCCATCAATCGTTTCAATGCGATCACCGGTACGAATACCCGCAACTCCCGCGGGGGAAGAAGGGTCATCTACACCCGCCTCTGTTGAAGGTCGAAGGTAGGAAAAACCCATCCCAATGTTGGCTTCGAGATCAAAGTCTACATCGTATGTCCGTTCTACCTCCGCACGTTTCACGGTGACGGTATGAAGCCCCGACTCCCAACCATGAACTTGCTTTGCAAGGGTGTTCCAGGTTGGAGTGGGTACACCATCGATCTTCGTCACGACATCGCCAGGCTTCAGTCCCAGGTCTGCAGCAATTCCCCCGCGCTCTATCGTCCCCAAAACCGGTGCAGGCTGAGGCTCACCGGCCATCAGCAGAACCGTAAACAAAACGAGGGGAAGCGCAAGATTAAATGCTGGCCCCGCTGAGACCACAAGAAGACGCTGCCACACCGGCTTCCTCAGA
This sequence comes from Deltaproteobacteria bacterium, assembly GCA_002707085.1. GTDB lineage: Bacteria > Myxococcota_A > UBA796 > UBA796 > UBA796 > UBA796. Next base: position 767 of record PALY01000027.1, on the reverse strand, counting down.
AACGCCTGTGAAGGATCTTCCAGTAGATCGTCATCCTCAGAACCAACCCCAAAAGGATCCGCCCCCGACATTTGCACATAGCCACCAAAAGGAAGCATGGAGAGCCGGTACTCCGTCCCGCGGAAATCGACACCAAACAGCGGGCGGCCGAATCCAATCGAAAAGACCTTTACGTGTACACCACATGCTTTCGCAACAATGAAGTGGCCAAATTCATGAATGAACACGAGAATGGCGATCATGGCAATGGCAGCAGGTAAGTTCACAGATACTCCAGGCGATGGCGGTAACCCTTGAAGGGTCTCGACGCATCCACGCTATGGGCGTGATTGACGTACTTTCTCAAACATCAAGATGCCTGCGGTCACACTGACGTTCAAAGAGTCCAGCCCATGACTGAGCGGCACACTTACAATATCGTCGCACCGTTCGCGAATTGTGTGGGTCACACCTTTATCTTCTCCACCGAGCACAATTGCTAAAGAACCTTGCATGGGTACATCATAAAATGGCCGACCATCCATATCCGCACCCACAATGCGAACCCCGGCTCGCTTCAGAACTTTCAATGTCGCAGGAATCCCTTCCCTGATCACTGGGACCTCTTCAGCCCCACCCATCGCGACACGCTGCACCACCGGCGTGACCCCTTTTCCTCGCCGTGTTGGAATGACGACAGCATGAACCCCTGCCCCCATTGCAGAGCGCAGTATTGCGCCCAAATTATGCTCGTAGTTTACCTCGTCGACCACAACGAAAAATGGATC
>PALY01000026.1 GCA_002707085.1 Deltaproteobacteria bacterium | reverse complement strand
CGATTACCGATCAATGATTGCGCTCGCTGTCGTAAACAGTTGTCGGCAAGTTCATACCCTTGTGTACCGATGGTTCGAAGAACCCCTGCTTCAAGTAAGGGATTTGGATCGATATTGAGGAGCGTCAACACCGACTCAGTGAGCGGCTGGACTGCCAATCCGAGAACGGAAAGAGGGGATGGCAGCGTCGGCCGGATTTCGCCTCTTCGGGCTGCAAGTCGTTCTAAGCCAAGGTCCCGAGCGGCTTGAGGGGTGTCTCCATCAATGGGGTCCATCGGACTGTCGTCGTTGAGTGATGCGGCGAGTTCTGATGCTTGTGGGCTGGTCAGGTCTGGCAGTTCAAGACGGATGGCTTTGTCGCTGAATACCATATGGTCGACGAGTTTTTTTGCTCGCGTAGAGGCCCAGCGGGGTTCCATGAGGCCAAATATTGCGATGCGTTTTGGGGGATCGCTCATGAGCATTTGGATGGCGCGGGCTGTCAGTGTGTCCACAGCATCCAAGCGTTCAAAAACAACCATAAGGCCTTGAGATTCGACGCCACGATGAATCGTGTTGGCCGCCGCTTGAGCCACTTCTGTAATGGTGGGTATATGTTCGCTGGGAGGAGGAGAGGGGAGTGGAAGTGTTGGCCACATCGAAAGCAGCGTGCCGACATCTGGTCCAGCAATTCTTGTTCGCCATTCCGGATCTGCATGGGTTCTAAACAATTCTTGTAGCAATTGGTGAATAGCGCCACCGACGATGTATGGCCGACAGATGCCTGTAATCCTGGGTGTGCCGTATAGCAGTGCGCGTCGTTGAACTTGATCTAACAATCGACGCCGACCGGTTCCGACATCTCCATGGATAATCATGAACTTTGGTTCGTTGGCCGAAAAGGCTTCAGAACACCGGTCCAATTCCACCTCTCTTCCGATGAATTGGGGTGGAGATGGCCAGTCTGCACGGAACCGACCTGCACGGATATCTCTTAGTATTTCTGCAGCCTCTGCTGCAGACGGCCGCGCGTGCGGGTCGAGGTGCAAGAACTTTTCTACTGCAGTTGAAAGGTCGCGTGGGATCGTTGGGGCTCGAATGCTCATGGGTGTGACTTGTTGTAGGCACATTCGCCCGAGCCATTCCTCTTGGCGATGAGGTCGGGGCCTGGGGCCGAGCAGTCCCTCGTAAATCACCAGTCCAGCTGAGAACACATCGGTTCTTGGGGTGAGTGGTAATCCTGTAGTTTGTTCTGGAGACATGAATGCCACGGTGCCAACGAGTCGGCCAGCACGGGTCAAAGTATCGCCGCGTTCCTGCAATCGAACGAGACCGAAATCCAAGACGTGAGCCATGTTCGATTCACTGACAAGAACATTGGATGGTTTGATGTCTCTGTGAATAAAGCCGAGGCGATGGATGCCAGCCAGTACCTCAAACATTCGGATGCCAGCATCGATGGCCACTTGAATCTTGGCGGGCATATCACCCGCCTTTGCGATTGCTCGATTCATCGGTTGTCCCGATATTTGATCCATCGCATACCAGATCAGTTCATCGGTCATTCCTGCTTCATATACACGTGCAACACCCGGCAGCGCGATCACACGCAAACGCTCAAACTCACGGATGAATCGTTTGTCCCTTTGTTCGTTGGTGCGGTAGGCAACCTTGACTGCCAACGGGCCTTGGTTTGGAATCCGCGTGTCGACAGCTTCGTAAACGATCGCAATGCCACCCCGACCCAGTTCAGGCCCAATGGTGTACGGCCCAAGCTGAGATCCTTGGGGCATGTCTGGTAATGCTCGCACGGACTCTCATTCTACATTGAGCGTTCTTCAAACGGGTGAGTGTTTCGTCTCTCGTGTCTAAAGGCGCGCTCAAAGTCCTCACTTGTAGGCTTTTTTCNTATTTACCCATCCTTCAGAACCATCGATTTGTTGAACCTTGATCCATTTTTTTCCGTCTTCGATGGTGCGTAGACGTTCGCCGACAAACAGACGCCGAATGGTGACGCCCCCCGGTTCGCTCAGGAGTGCGACTCGTTTGGTGATGGACTGAGTGCCTTCGATGTTGATGACTGGACATTCGTCCGCATAAGGAAAGCTGGTTGGTTGAGCGACCATTCCATATGCTTCTTCAAGTATCTGTAGTTGAGTTGCACGTGCAGTCATTCTGCCCAGACCGCCCTTATAGCGGGGCTTGTCCAACTCGGAAGACTTGTACGCGATGGTAAAGCTTGATGCAGCATCTTTATACAGTCCGTAGGACTCAAGAATGAGGGCCTTGTTGTAGTTGGCCCCATAATCTGAAGGGTCCCGAGCAATGGCATCATCGAGGATGCACATCGCGCCTGTAGGGTTGTAGTCCATCAAGTAGACCACACCGAGGGCGCTGGTTCCTGTCGGGTGAAGCTTGAGGCGTCGGGTCTCCATTTGCGGCTGTATGAACGAGCCCCACTGGGAGGCCGCACTTNTCACTACAGGGCGACTGATGCTCTCTTTTGATTTGAGCCTCTTCATGCGATCTTTACCGCATTGTTTGTCTTTCGCGGTTCTGTTGACTCGCGAAGACATGATGTCTGTTCCCGACTTCCCTTTCAGTTTCGCGTTCACATTGACGACAACTGTTCGTTCGATGCATTCAACTTTGTAGGTGACCCAAATCACTTTACCGTTCTTGTCTTTGACCACTTTACCGTTCTTGTCTCGTTTCTTCTTCTTTCGTGTTTCTTGAAATTTACGGTCGGGCTTCTGTGTGGTTTTGATGGTTGCGGAGAGTGATGCGTCGCCCTTTCCTTCCTTCATGGCCTTGATGGGCAGCTTTACACCCAAGGGCATGGGTTGAGCGGCTGCATTTTCGGTCCTTTTGAAGGCGCCGACGATACCCTTCATGTCTTTCCCAATCTCAATGGCATTGGAGATTGGTTTGGCTCCGACCGTGCTGGCAACGCTTGCCACTGCGTTCAGTTTTGAATCAAGTTTGGATTCGGGTGATTCGGATGATTCGGTTGATGTTGATTGTGCGGTGGGGACCGCTCGGATGGCGAACCCTTCCTCAGGGTCATGGTCGAAGCCATCCATCCGTTGTGCGGCAGCTTCGGAACCTTTTTCTACGACATCACTGGTTTTTTTTCCTACCGCCCCAGCGCCCAAGAAACCTTGTGAGCTAATGGCTGCGCGTGCAGCGACTGCGGCGACCTTTCCTCCACCTGCGACAACCCCAGACATGCTCTCTGCACCTGTTGTATACCGACCCTGCTTTTCATTATTGATGCTACTCACGGCCGCATTGATAAAGGTTTTTGTGTGGGGACCGGACATGGTGCCGATTCCGATTGTTTTTACTTTTGAGACTGCAACAATCGTTTCTGTGCCACTGACTTTTTCGCCGGGTACCACACGAGATGAATTGATCCCGTAAGCGATGAGGGGGCCAGCATTCGCTGTGGGGAGGGAAAGTAGGAGAGAGAAAATCAGCATCATGTTTTTTACCAGTAGTGGGGGCAAAGAAAAAGGGGACCCAACAAATGTGGGTCCCCTTCTGTTTAGAAGAAACTCAAGGTTTCTTCAGTTGCTTTACTTAACAGCGTCAGCAGCATCCTTAGCGGCGCCAGCAGCATCCTTAGCGGTGTCTGCAGCATCCTTGGCCTTGTCTACAGCGCCGGACACCTTGTCCATTGCGCCACCAACGGCAGCACCAGCAGCACCCTTAGCGATTGGGCCGATGGCCTTTGTCGCGCCAGGAAGTGCCTTTACAGCAGCAAGAGCGCTCTTCACACCGCTGGCAAGAGCCTTGGGGATCTTGAGAGCAGCAGCTGGGTTGTCTTGGATGAGTGAAGCTGGGTCAGCCATCAGGCCTTGTGCCTTCTCAACGACCTTAGGAGCTTCGTCCTTAAGCTTGATGAGCTCAGGAAGCAGTGCACCGCCGAGCTTAGAAGCAGCAGCTTTGTCTGTTTCGTTGAGGTGACCAGCGTATGCAGCCAACTGTACAGTCGCGGCAATCTTGTTGATTTGTGCGTTCAGGTCGTCAACGGCCTTCACACCAATCTTAGCTTCACCCAAGTAGAAGTCATCTGAGTCGAGTGGGTTGTCTGCGTCGAGGTAGCTAAATGCGCTTCCGAGGCTGGATGGCTTTACAGCTGTTGTGCCTTTACGTGCCTTGTCGAGAGCTTTTTGAGTGTTTTTGTTGCACTTTTTAGCCTTCTTGGCATCCTCCATTTTGTCACACTTGATGAATGCGTGAGCTGGACTGGAGAGTGGCATTACTACTACGAATGCGAAAATCGCAAGAATCTTGTTCATGATGGGTTTTATTCCTCAGGTTTGTTTAGAAGCAGAGCTTCATTGGTCTCAACTCAACCACTCAACGAGTGACCTGAATTAAGGTTCGCGGGGGAATATATCGAACGGTGGGGGATATGTGAACCCCAAGATCAGTATTTTTTTATTTGTAGGGTGGCGCCCGCGGTTTTTTTGAGCTTTGAACGCTGTACTGGTATCCAATTTGCTTTCAGCGTGTATTGGCAAATTCCTTTGCGATATCCATCCGGTTGGCTTTGTTTACACGCCTCTTTGGGTTTGTTTGCCTCTGTTGAAGCGCATCTGACACCCATAATCAGGCATTTCAACGCCTGTAGGATTGAGACTGAAAGACGCAGTTTGGCTTTGTGGCTGTCGCGACTTGATGAACAGCCGTTTGGTTTAGGACTTTGGTGCGACCCAGTCGTCGAGGAGTCCGTCGACCACTTTCAACACGGCCTTGTAGCTTCCAAATGGAGGGAAAATATATGCGCCCTGCACTCTGGGGTGGTGGCGAAGGGCCTTTAGGGTTTTGTGTGCAATTTCCACACCCGTTTTTCGTTGTTCTTCTTTGGAGGGGGCCGCATGGATGGCCTTTCTGATGGGCTCTGGAATCTGCATGCCCGGAACTTCGTTGTGCAGGAAGTCCGCATTTCTTGCGCTCACCAATGGCATGATTCCAACCATAAATGGGATGTGTGACCACGCTTTGGTTTTCTCTAAGAATGTCTCCAACAATTCCAGATCGAAACACGGCTGTGAAAAGAAGAATTCAGCCCCAGCCTCGACCTTTCGGCCGTATCGTTCGGCTTCGAAGTCCACGTCGATTGCGCCCGGGTTGCATCCGGCTCCGACAAATAGTGATGTTTGACCACCAATCGGCTTGCCCGAGAAGTCGATCCCGCGGTTCATGTGTTGAATGAAATTGATCAGTCCAATGGAGTCAATGTCAAAAACTGCTGTAGCATCCGGATACGTTCCCATTTTCGGTGGGTCGCCAGTGACGGCCAAGACGTTGCGTAATCCAACAGCGTGCGATCCCATCAGGTCCATCTGCATGCCAAGCAGGTTGCGATCTCTGCAGCAATAGTGGACTACGGTTTCAAGTTCGGGTGTTTTTCGTTGCACCAGGTGCGACAGCGCAGAAGGTCCCATCCGGGCTACCGCGCGTGGGCCATCGGCAATATTTACGACATCGATACCGGCTTCGTACAGCATCGCTGCACCGTTCACTGCACGTTCGGCGCTTACACCTTTGGGTGGGTCGAGTTCGACCGATATGCAAAATTTACCCCCAAGCAAGCGTCGGGCAAACTCGCTTCGTTCAGCAGCGGGGACGGGTTCTTCGCCTTGATCAACTTCGGCGGTTGTGTGGGTTTCTGTAACCACTGTTGTCGCAGTCCCCATCGGTTCAATTGAGCGCAGGAAATTGCGGATTTCTTTGATGGTTTCTGGGTCGGTACCACAGCACCCACCGATGATTCTCACACCCGTTTGCGCGAGTCTACGTGCATATTCGGCCATGTATTCTGGACCTGTCAGATACAGGGTTCGACCTTCGACCATTTGGGGCAGACCTGCATTTGGCATCGCAGCGATGGGCAGGGCTGAATGGTGAATGATCCGTTCGACGATGTCCAACACNCCCCGTGGGCCATTGGAGCAGTTGGTCCCAATGGCGTCTACATTCCAACTTTGCATGGTTTGGATGGCTTGTTCGGGCAATACATCTCCCAGTGCCGAACCATCGACTCCNGTATGCGGGAACGTCAGACATGCGACAATGGGTTTGGTGGAAATGGAGCGTACTGCCCGTACGGCTTGCCACAGCTCAGGCAGGTGCGCAAAGGTTTCGAGTATATAGAGATCAACGCCTTCGGCTTCCAGGACCTCGGCTTGTTCTTTGAAGGCTTGGTAGGCCTCGCCAGGAGAGACTCTTCCGATGGGGGTGAGTTGCGTGCCGATGGGTCCGATAGAGCCTGCGACAAATGCGTTGCCTTTCGCTGCGGCTCTTGCGAGTCGCACGGCCGTGGCATTGATCTCGTCGTGTTTGTCTTCCAGTCCAAATGGGAGCAGGCGGAGGCGGTTTGCACCAAAACTATTGGCTGTTACCACATCGGCGCCTGCGGTGATGTAGGCGGAATGAATGTCTTGAACAATGTCTGGTGCTGTAAGGTTGACCTCATCGTATGAACGATTGATGAACACACCTCGTTTATAGATTTCGGTCCCCATCGCACCGTCGAACAGTATGATGCGGGATGCTAGCGCTTCGCGGAATGTTTCCATTCGGTGGAATCTACCTCAGTCGTTTGCTATTCTCGCGAGCATAACCGTGACATTGTCACCTCCACCACCCTCATTCGCTCTTTCGATCAAATAACGACAACCTTTGTTGAGATCAGCGAAGGTTGCACCTTCTGCCACAACCTCCGACTGTCCGTCGATGGTCCCTGCGGCATAGTCGGTCAATCCATCGGAACAGAGCAAAAGCGTGTCTGATTCAAGCAAGCGAATGATGCGGGTCACAGGCTCGGCAGGAGACGGTTCAGTATTTTGATCAAAACGCCCACAGTAGCCCACCAATGCGAACCCCTCGTCCGCAACATTGGGAAGAGGACTTCCTTCTTTGTGTGCACAAAGCCAGAGTCCTCGAACATTTTGATCTCCGGTGAGCAGCGCTACTCCTGAGTCAGTGACCAAATAGGCTCGTGAGTCTCCCAAGGAGGCAACGTAGAGCGTGCTGTCTCGAATGATCGCCAGAATCGCAGTGGTTCCCATAGGGATCTGTTGACTCAAGTCACCTTGGGCCAGATCCATTGAATTCTTGCAGATACTTTCATTTCCTCGGATCAAGCTCTGCTCGATCCAGCCCATGACTTCCTGGGGTTTCATCTTGGAAATTTTAGCTGAGTCTGCTTCCCATTGGCCTGCTATCGACTGCACAAGCAATGCACTGGCCAAGTTTCCACTTCCTGCTGTCGACACGCTGATGCCATCAGCGACCAGCATGATGGAGACACGTCCCGCTTGGGCATAGAAGGCAGCATCTTGATTGGTCTGCATTCTTCTGGATTTGGCAATTCCAATGTGTGTATCGTGGGCAATATTGATGTTTTGATGGATGGCTGGAGCTAAATCACGCACCGTTTGACTGGCATTCGCTCGGGCCAATTGTGTCCACAGGACGGTTCCATTGGATGGGCGCGAATCCAAATCCTGGGCCAGCGCCTGCATGCATACTGCGATCCATTCCACGGGCAGGTCTGCGCGAAGTTGGTTGATATGGGGCAGCAAGTCTCCGTCGTTGAGGTGAGCGTCTGCGGGCAGGGGGCCAACGACAGCTTCCAATACCAGTCGCATCGCATCACGGACATCATCTCTGGGTGTTCTGGCTTCTGCGGGTCCCAACTCTACGACACCAGCAACATCGATTCGGGCTCCGGGTATGCCGCCGGTTTCTCCATTTCCGTGCCTCTCTGATAGCGCTTTGGCGATGCCGATACTGATGGGAAATATTCGGTCCGCTGCGATCTCTCTTAGGTTTGCGATCAGTTGAGCGGATGGTGTTGGGGCGTTGTTTGGGTTGTACTCGATGGTGTCTCTTGTTGAAATCACCGTGGGAACACTCAAGAGTTCGTCGCTTTCCGCTCGGCTTTCAAGCCAGGTCATGGCGTTCGGGACATCTTCCAGTAGGGATGCGGTTTCCATTAGGGTTTTTGTGCCACCGGAGATGGCCGAACACAGCCACTCAGCCGCGGGAGGATCGCCTTCCATTGTGAGTGCTTCTTCAATGATGGCGACGGCCACTTGAGCTCGGCGTGTTGGGGGCAGGCGATCAAGAGCCGTGAGGACTCGTTCTTGTGTATTGGGTCGGCTGGCAGGTCCGACCATTGTACGAATCATCTGCGGGTCTTTCCGGTCCAATAAAGCTGCTGTGACTCCATGGTCCCCATTCCGTGCCAGTTTGCGTAAGGCTGCCGTAGCGTCCGGGGGGAGTGCTTTCTGTACACGCATCAGCAACAAGATGGCATCCGTGTCTCGTGCAACGATGGCTTGATGCAGTAGGCGAATCCGGGCGTCTGTGTCTGCGGCCCCCGCAATTTGCCAGCGTCCGCGGGGTGGGGAGCCTAAGAATGCTTCGGGATCTGTAGGCACTTCAACGTTTGTAAGTCCGACTTTTCTCCGATCGCTTGACCATTGGAGTGTGCCGATGTCTTCTGAACCTTCAAGTTCAGCCCACCAACGGTCAAATTCAGCCGTACTCATGATGTCACGGCCGGTCATCCAATCCCGTATTTCAGCGCGACCTTGTCGTTCACCAAGGTCATCGAGCAGGAGACGGAGGGCTTGTACCGGTTGGTCATCCACCAACAATCGCAGCGACGATTTTTCTATGACAGAGCGATAGAGAAATCCTCCTGGAATACAGCGGCGATACCCTTTGGCCAACAGATCAGTGGATACNAAAGGAGGTAAACGCGCGCCGTTGGACTCCCAAGCAAGCCGGGCTGAACCCTGTTCCACCTGGTCTACGATTGCAAAACCGAGGGCTGGGTGATGCACTACATCACCCTGATACAGTTCTTTGATGTCCTGAATAGGATCCATGAGCCCCTTGCCGGGGTATACCATGGACGGGAGGGGCGATGGAGCGTCCAGTTACACCAGCGACCGAGATTAGAGACCCAATTCACGGTGCGATCACTGTTGATCGGCAGGAAACCGCTGTCATCGATCACCCGTTCGTTCAACGATTGCGTGGTATCCGGCAGCTTGGATTTTCTCACTTGCCTTTTCCTGGCGCGACGCACTCCAGATACAATCACTCCCTTGGTGTGATGCACCTTGCAGGTCGGGCATTCGATAGCTGTTTTCCGGACCACCCCTTCGAAAGTGCCGAGTCACGTCATAATTTTAGGCACTGTGTTCGTTTGGCAGCGATGTGTCATGACTTGGGGCACGCTCCATTTTCCCATGCTGCTGAATTTGCGATGCCTTCCCTTCGAACACTCGGTATTCGTTGCTACGACCCAACGAAGGTGGAACACCGCTTAGATAAGCGTGCGAGTCACGAGGATTACACGATAGCGATTCTGACTCAGTCCACCTTGGCAGATACCATCCGTGAAAACTTTGGCTTTGAGCCGGAGCACGTGGCCCGGCTGGTGTCTCATGAAGTGAACATTGACGATGATTTCTTTGTGCATCGTGATTTTGATCTTCGCTATCTTCTTTCTCAGTTGATTAGTTCCGATCTGGATTCGGACCGACTCGACTATCTGGTGCGAGATTCGTACTACACCGGGGCCCGGTATGGGCAGGTGGATGTCAACTGGTTGATCAGCAATATGGCTCGGCATGTGGATCCACAAGGACGAGTTTCCTTGGCGATAGATCGTCGCGCTCTGTATGCCTTTGATGACTTTATGATTGCTCGGTTTCATATGTTTGTGATGGTGTATTTCCATCAGAAGTCGGTCGCTTATGAAGAGATGTTGAAGCGGTATGTACTCTCCGAGGCCTGTGATTACAGGCTCCCAGCAGAACTTGAGGCGTATCGTCAAACCGATGATGTGCAGATGATGGCTCACATTCGGCGGTCTGATGACGAATGGGCGCGCAGGATTGTTCAATTCAACCCAATCAAGGTCATCTGGGAAGGCCATGGGGCACAAGGAGAGCGCGAACTGGAAACGCACCACCGCACGTTGTTGGAGGGGGGTATCGATGCTGTGGCTGCACCGGGGCATGGCGTTGTGTATGGGCAGAGAAAGCCCGGTATGCCACCCATTTTTGTTGTTGATCGACACCGCAACCCTGGTCATGTCCAACCTGTGGATGAGGCAACGGAAATCTTTAAGCGCTATCAGGACGAGCGTTGTGTCGGTCGGATTTACGTGCGACCAGAAGACAAGCGGGCTGCAGCCGAACTGCTCAAATCTTAGACTTGTTCCACTGCCCGAACTTCAGGTACTTCTTCCACCAAAAGTCGCTCGATCCCCATTTTAAGTGTTGCTGTGGCTGAAGGGCAGGAGCCACACGCGCCGATCATTTGCACTTTAACGACGCCGTCTTCAAATCCCATGTAGTTGAGATCGCCACCGTCCATTGCAATGGCGGGTCTAATTTCTTCGTTAAGCAGTTTCAGTATGTGTTGTTCGATTGCGCCGAGTTGAGCGGGATCGATTTGCTCGCCAGACTCAAAGACGGCCATTTGGCTGGAGCCAAGAAACTCACGCATGGCGTCTTTTGCGATCGGTGCGATATCGGGCCACTCAAAGTCTTCACTTTTCCGAAGGGTTACGAAACGAGGGGCGATAAGGATCAGCTCGATTCCCTTGATGGAAAGCAAGGCTTGCGCCAATGGAGAACTCTTGAGATCATCGTCTGGCGTGTACTCATGGGTACCGGATGCGACCAAGGTTTCCTGCACCCGAAGCATGATTGCGTTTGGGTTTGGGGTGGGGACGGTATCAACTCGGATCGGAATCTCGCTGGACATGACGCTTCCTGCTGGCAACATAGCTATGACGGGTACATATCTTAATGAACGGTTTCTTGCTTGACGGAGATGTGACGCTTTGAAGTATGTGGTGACGGGTGCAACAGGATTTTTAGGTGCGAACTTGGTTCGTTCGCTGTTGGACGCCGGTCATTCGGTTCATTGTCTAATTCGCAAGCCGAACATCTGTATTGAAGGTTTGGATGTAAAACTCTCCACCACGCCCATTCATTCCAAGGAATCGGGACACATCGAGGCGTTGGCTGAAGAATTGCGTGATGCGGACGGGATATTTCACGTGGCCGGAATTTTCGACCCTTCACCTGGCGGTGAAGCGCGAATGCGCACTGTGCATGTTGATGCAACAGCATCGCTATTGGCTGCCGCGGAACGGGCCAAGGTTCCGCGGATGGTGCTTTGTTCTTCGTCGATTACCGTGGGCTATGGCACATTGGAATCTCCAGGCAATGAGGACTCGGCGCCCGATGCAGATGGCATGTATGGAACCAAGGGTGCGCTTCGTGCCTACCATGACACCAAAGCCGATGCTGAGGCGTTGGTTGCCAATCACCAAGGTGTAGAAGGTGTCATCGTGAACCCCGACTTCATCCTGGGTCCATGGGATGTGAAGCCGACCAGTGGACAAATGATTGTGACCATGGCGAAGAAACCCATCCCATTCTATCCGCGCGGAGGAAAGTGCTTTCAGTCCGCCGCTGATTGTGCGGCCGGGCATATTTTGGCCATGGAAAAAGGGAAGCGTGGCCGCCGTTATCTCCTTGGAAGTCACAACCACAGTTACAAAGATTTTATGGGGGTGGTGGCCAAGGTGGTCGGTTCGCGCGCGCCCAGGTGGCCGATGCCAAACGCTGCTGTGTGGGCTGCGGGAATGGCAGGTCGTGTGGGCAGTCGAGTGGATGCACACCGGTTTGCTGGATTGGACGCACATGTGCTTCGCAGCATGCAGCAATGTCGTTACAGAACGGATGAGCGGGCGCGAACGGAACTCGGCTTGAAGCCTGGCACGATTGATGTGGCCGTAGAGTCCGCCTATCGCTGGTTCTGTGACAACGGTTATTGCTAGGTATGCGAGTTTGTTTGCCATTGTTATTTTGTTTTGGGTGTGAGGCCTCCACGTTGGGGGTGGATCTGCCAAAGGGTGGGACCGACGCCATCCGTCCCGAAAATATAAAGCGCGACTTGTGGAAACTGACAGATCCCAGGCTTGGTGGACGTGTGCCGGGTAGTTCAGGCGCTCGCCTGGTGGCCAAACAGATAGCCAAACGATTTGAGTTCAGTGGTCTGGATCCGGCTTTCGATGGAAAGTTTCGACGAGAATTGGGACCTGACGTGGGTGAAATGATTTGTGGTGTTCACAAAGGAAGTGGAGACCAGGCGGTTTTGATGTTGGCCCTAGACCCTGGGATAGGCACGCTTTCTGCGATCCCCATAGCGGCGATGATCAATGTAGGGCACGCATTTGAGACCGTTGAAGCGCCCATGCACAGCATGTATTTCTGTGTGTTGCCGGAAGCTGGAGGGTTGACGGGGTTTACCAATACGAGTCCCGTTGCTTTGGGGCAACTGGTCGAGATATTTATTATCGGTACATTGACCGGTGACACATTGGTGGCTCAGACGGGTCCGGTATTGGGGCCGCTCCGTACGACACTTTTGCACACAGGCCCATTGGATTGGAATGTGTCAGATGACATTGGGCAGCTCGACTACGCTGGAATCTCTGAACAGTTGGATGCCGTTTATTTACGGGTTTCTTCAGTCGATTGAAGCCGCTTTAGCATGTCGGTATTTTGTGCCTGAAGTTCGGCTTCAAGGGTCTCAATGTTTTTCATGAGTTGTTCCATTCGAGCCACTTCGTCCGCTGGGTTTGCTCCTGCAGCAATCCGGGTGCGGGCTTTGGATGACATGGCTTCCAGTTCTCTNGCCATGTTGGACACCTCCCCCGCCTGTGCCGCGATCGATTTGACAGTATTGGACTCGACGGCACTAACGCTACCGGGTGTTGCAGGGCCTTCGGAGCCAATGGTGCATGCAAGCAGAAACAAGAACATACAATTCGTTTATCCAATACCGAGATAGGTTGCGCACATGAAAATTGATCCGCAAGAATTGGAGTCGTTGGCTGCCTACAAGCTCGCGCTATCGTTGATTGTGCCGAGACCCATTGCGTGGGTTGGGAGTCGGTCACCGTGTGGCACGGATAACCTGGCACCTTTCTCCTACTTTATGGGCGTTTCCACAAAGCCTCCGAGTTTGGCGATTTCCGTTGCTCGAGGGAGAGGGGGAACCCTAAAGGATACAGCGAAAAACATATTGGAGACGGGTGTATTTACAGTGTCGATGGCATCGTATGCATTGTCGCAACAAATGGTCGCCACGAGCGCGCAAATGGACCCTGACATCTCGGAGTTTGAAGCCGTGGGCCTGACGGCCGTAGATGGTGAGTTGATTTCAGCCCCCAGACCAGCAGATGCTCTTGCATCGATGGAGTGCAGGCTTGTGCATAGTCACGACATGGAATCTACCCATTTGTTGGTTGGGGAAGTGCTTCGATACCATCTTGCAGATGAGATCATTCGCGAAGATGCCAAAGGCCATCGGGTGGTGGACCTGCAGTCTTTGGATGCGATTGGTCGATTGGGCGGGCGGGAATATTGCCGTGTAAACGAGTCGTTTAAGATCCAGCCTCAGAAGTAACCCAGTATAAAGTCGCCGTTTTTATCGGTTTGGACTTCAAGCATCAGGCCGCCCAGCCCAGCTGGAATTCGGATCTGTAACTCTGATGTTTTCTGATTGGGCTGGGTGACAGTCAATGTGTAGGGGCCGGGAAGTACGGACCAGGCATATACGCCATCGGTGACACTGAGTTGCTTGGGGGAACCCGAGAGCATCAGGCTGGCTTCGTCGGGGCCGACGACGATCAGGTTCCTGGGCCGTACAACCTCTTTCCATCCCCATGCTCGGACTGCAGCAAAGCAGAGGCCTGAGACGACGACGATGGCCAAAAGCAAGCCCAGCTTGCGGTTGGCTTGGACGATGGTTTCTGAGTTGTCTGTTGGCGCTGACATTGTGAATATGGGCTTATCGATAGAAGAGTTGGTCGACCATCACCATTCTATGTTGCCACATTCGCTACAGGCTGCTGGGGTTCTCGATGTATTGCCGCACGGCTGCCAAGAAGTCTGCACCCAGTGCTCCATCTACAACCCGATGATCACAGGTGAGTGTGACCTTCATTTGCCAACCAATGGCCAATTCCCCATCCTTCACGATGGGTTGTTGTTGCATTGCCCCGACGGCGAGAATGCACGCTTCTGGCGGATTCAGAATCGCCGTGAATTGATCAATCTTCTTCATTCCCAGGTTGGAAATTGTGAATGTTGATCCGGTGTATTCTTCAGGAGCAAGTTTTTGTTCTCTGGCCCTTCCTGCGAGCGCGCGGATTTCTTTTGAAATTTCTGGTAGGGCTTTTTTGTCGGCATCGCGAATCACAGGTGTGATCAGCCCGCCTGGAAGTGCGACGGCCACACCGATGTCTACTTGTCCGCGTAAAATGATGTTTTCGTCAGCCCAGGCCGCGTTCACTTCCGGTACGTCCCGAAGTGCGCGTGCGCAGGCTTGAATCACGATGTCATTGTATGAAACACCGGTACCTTCGGCCTTCAGTTGTGTCCTAAATGCGACGAGTGCATCACAATCAAGTGTCGCTGTAAGGAAAAATACGGGTGCATCACTGGCTGCAGCTTTGAGTCGCTTGGCAATGGTTTTCCGCATTTGAGAGTTGCGAACCACAGTATCGTTGGGCCCTGCCGTGGGCAGCGGCACTGCTCGAGGTGGAGGGGCTGGGGCTGCTGCCGGTTGAGCAAGGGGCACTCCGGCTGCTGTTCGTAAAACGTCTGCACGGGTGACGCGGCCTCGAGGACCTGTGCCTTGGACTCTCGATAGGTCGATTCCTTTGGCCCGGCCTGCAGCACGGGCTGCGGGAGAGCTTCGGACCTTGCCACCTGGGGCGATCATGCCGGGGGATGACGTTTCAGGAAGGCCCACGGAGAAGCTGGGCATCTCCATGATAGATGAATGGATGGCCTTGCCCTGCCAAGTGAATGGCT
The DNA here is from genome assembly GCA_002707085.1 of Deltaproteobacteria bacterium. Classification (GTDB taxonomy): domain Bacteria; phylum Myxococcota_A; class UBA796; order UBA796; family UBA796; genus UBA796. The sequence continues at coordinate 11,914 of PALY01000026.1, read as the reverse complement.
GGAGTCCTGTTTGTGCGGGTGTGGCGGGTGCTGCGGCAGGCGTTGCGGGTGCTGCGCTCGGGGTACTCTGCGCACTTGGCGCAGGGGTCGGGCTTGGCGTGGAAGCTCCAGCTTTAATGGCCTCGTACTTGGCCATCAGTTCGGAGATGTCTTCGTCTGCCGAACTCCCTAAGATTGCGATGGGTTGCCCAGCCGGGATTTGGTCGCCTTCTTCTGCAAGGATTTTGAGAAGGTATCCAGAGTCGAAAACTTCGATCTCCATGGCGGCCTTGTCGGTTTCCACCTCGGCGAGAACATCTTGTGGGGCGAGGGAGTCACCTTCGGCTTTTTTCCAAGCAAGAAGGGTCCCGGTTTCCATTGTTGGGGATGCCTGCGGCATTTCGAAAAACTCAGCCACTTTTATCGCTCCATTACCTGGCGGACGGTGTTGATGATGCGTTCTGGAGTGGGGTTCACCAGTTGCTCCAAGTTCGTCGCATAGGGTTGAGGTACATCACGATTTGCAACCCGGAGTATGGGTGCTTCTAAAACATCGAAACATGCTTCTTGTATTCGGGCGGCAATTTCGGCACCAACACCCGCATACAGAAAGCCTTCATGGGAGATCACGCAGCGACCCGTTTTGACCACAGAGTTGAAAATTGTTTCATGGTCCAACGGTCGCAAGGAACGCAGGTCGACGATTTCGGCGTCAATGCCTTGTGCGGCCAGTTGTTCGGCCGCGTTCTGTACATTGAACAACTGTTTGCCCCACGTGATCAATGTCACATCTTTTCCGGCTCTCTTGATGTCCGCTTTGCCCAGTTCGATGACGTATTCTTCATCGGGGACTTCGCCTTTCACTCCGTAGGTCATTTCGCTTTCAAGAAAGACGACGGGGTTGGGATCCCGGATTGCGGCCTTGAGCAGCCCTTTGGCATCGTACGCCGTGGCATAGGTCACGACTTTGAGACCGGGAAAGTGTGCATACAAGCTGTCTACCGAAGTCGAATGTTGGCTACCCAGGTTTTCTGCGGTTCCGTTGGGGCCGCGAAACACGATTGGAATCGAGTATTGACCACCAGACATCTGGTAAATCTTTGCAGCACTGTTCACGACTTGGTCGAATGCAACCAAAGAGAAGTTCCATGTCATGAACTCGATGATGGGGCGCATGCCGGCCATTGCGGCACCGACACCCAGTCCTGCAAAACCACCCTCAGAGATGGGGGTGTCGACCACGCGATCTTCACCGAATTCTTCCAGCATCCCTTGACTGACCTTGTAGGCGCCGTTGTAGTGGGCAACCTCTTCACCCATCAAGAAGATGTCTTTGTCGCGACGCATTTCTTCTTGCATCGCTTGTCGTAGCGCTTCGCGAATCTGAATCAATGCCATGGTTCAGCTCCCGTCCGGTGCGTAGGTGAAATCATATAGGTTTGCAGGGTCGGGAATCTCGCTCGACTCTGCAAAGTCCCAGGCGTCCTGTGCTTCGACTTCCACGGAATCGTGGATGGCTTGAATCTCTTCTTCCGAGACATTGAAGTCTTGGGTGAGCCGTTCTTTTGTGATTGCCAGGGGATCGGATTTTTTCTTCTCGTCCAATTCTCCATCGGGCCGGTATTTGGCGGGATCTGACATGGAGTGACCACGGTGCCGATATGTGATGATTTCCAGAAGAACCGGACCTTGACCCGAGCGCGCGAATTCCGCGGCAGCGCCCACGCGGTCTCGCACGACTTCTGCATCAAACCCTTCAAATTGTTCCCGAGCCATGCCTACACCGAGGGCGCGGAGGCTCATGTCGGTGACGGCAGACTGTCTGTGCAGGGGTGTCCCCATGGCGTAAAAATTATTTTCGCAAATAAATACGACGGGAAGTTTGTACAGTTGAGCCAAACAAAGTGCTTCAAAGAAGGCCCCTTGGTTGGCTGCGCCATCACCGAAGAAGCACACACAAACACGTCCTTCCTTTCGTTGCTTGGCGGCCCAGGCGATTCCAGTCGCCAAGGGTACATGTGCGCCAACGATTCCGTAGCCGCCCATGAACTTTGATTCCTTGTCGTATATGTGCATCGACCCGCCTTGCCCTTTGGAAGAACCGGTCCGTTTTCCGAACAGTTCCGCCATCATGGCGCGAGCCGAAACACCTTTGGCCATGGCTTGGCCATGTTCCCGGTAGGCGGTGATCCAGTAATCGTCACTTGTCGCCGCCGCGGCACCCACAGCGACAGATTCTTGGCCAATATACAAATGGCAAAATCCAAGAATTTTTCGTTGGGTGTACGCCTTGGCTGCCAACTCTTCGACTCGACGAATAAGTACCATCTGCCGGTAAATCGACTTTAAACCACTGACATCGAGATTTGGTAGATTGCTCTGTAGGGGCAGAGCCTGGGATTCGTTCATGCGTCCCCTCCACTGAATGCGGTCTTTATCCCGATGAGCCGGAAAGTGGGAGATAGATGTGTGTCAATCCCTGATGCGTTAGCTGCGTGGCTCTTGTAGGAGGTGGGTGTGTCTGAGCCCATTGTGACGATTCCAGAGTTCCTTCACAACCTTGTATGTGATGCCAGTACGGCCGCAGGCTTTGACAACAGTCTGGTCGAGCCGGAGTTGGCGCAGCCGACGCAGAATCCAAAATTTGGTGACTATCAATCGAATCATGCATTTCGNTTGGGCCGTGCATTAAAAACCAATCCGCGTGCGGTGGCAGAAACGATTTGTTCACAGCTGGGGGACCATCCTTCGATAGTGGCCACGTCCGTAGCCGGCCCTGGGTTCATCAACTTCACATTGGATGATGGTTTCTTGGCAGATCAACTGGTGCGTCAGGTGGAGGACCCGAACCGGGCCATTGCTCAAGTTGGTTCCGGACAAACGGTCGTGATTGATTACTCTGGACCCAACGTCGCCAAGAGAATGCACGTGGGTCACATGCGGTCCACAATCATCGGAAACACCATTGATCGGCTCCACCGAGCGTCTGGCTGGACAGTTGTAGCGGACAATCACATTGGTGATTGGGGTACTCAGTTCGGCAAACTGATTGTGGCGTGGAGACTGTGGCTGGATGAAGATGCCTTTGCCGCTGATTCCATCGGAGAGTTGGAGCGACTGTATGTGAAGTTCGGGAATGAAGCGGACGAAGCAATGCAGGATCAAGCCCGGGCCGAAACCGTAAAGCTACAGGCGGGAGATGCTGAAAACTTTGGACTTTGGAAACAGTTTATCGAAGTTTCTCTGGCGGAGTTTGAGCGTGTTTACGCACGCCTGAACGTGTCTTTTGACGAAGTTCTGGGGGAGAGTTTTTACAATGACTCTCTGGCGGGTGTTGTGAACGAACTCTGTGACCGTGGCATTGCAGAAGAGAGCGAGGGCGCACGGGTGATTCGTTGGGACGAGGACGCTCCAAAGGGGTTGCGCGAGACAGTGCTCGTGATCCAAAAAAGTGATGGCGCCTTTCTTTATGGCACGACCGATCTCGCAACGCTCAAGCACCGCAAGGACACATGGGATCCCAATCGAGTCATATACGTGACGGATACCCGCCAGCAGCTTCATTTTCGCCAAGTCATGGACGCTTGGAACCGCTGGGAGCCGGAACATGGCATGGATTTGGTCCACACATGGTTTGGCATGTTGGTTCTGCCGGAGGGCGCAATGAGTACCCGAAAAGGGAACGTCATTCGCTTATTGGATTTGCTGGATGAGGCCGTTCGTCGGGCGCGAACCATCGTGGATGAAAAATCGCCTGATTTGTCTGACGAAGAGCGTGCGGAAGTCGCTGAGTCCGTCGGGGCTGGTGCTTTGCGCTATGCAGATTTGTCTCAAAACCCACAGTCCAATGTGACCTTTGATTGGGATCGTATGCTCAGCATGGAGGGCAACACGGCTCCGTACTTGATGTACAGCTATGCTCGATGCAGGAGCATTCAGCGGAAGGCGGGTGCGGCAGGGCAGGTGGATGGTCTGGTCTTGGAGGGGCCGTTTGAACGGGCGTTGGCGATGCATCTTCTTCGGTTTGGAGATGCGGTAGCATCCGCAACAAATGCGTACCGCCCGAACCTGCTGTGTGACTATTTGTACGAGACCGCAAATATTTTCAATCGCTTTTATCGGGAGGTCCCTGTATTGAAGGCGGACACCGATGCACAGCGTATATCCAGACTGGCGTTGGTGGAATCGACGGCTCGAATCTTGGGTCATGGCTTCGATATGTTGGGGATACGACCCTTGGACCGAATGTAGTTTTGGGCATGGGATCTCGCGTGTGATACGCTGAAATCCTCCCCTCTCGGCGGCCCTCCGGCTGCTGAACCATCTCGATCATGAATACAGAACCAACCCCCATCGCCCGCGTGGCGGACGGGACACCAGAACGACTCGGACGCTACCGGATCGTGCGACCAATTTCCACGGGCGGTATGGCCCGAGTATTTGAAGCACGCCGGGAGAGTTTGGCGGGTGTCAGTCCTCGCGTCGCCATTAAAGTCATTCTTCCTGATTTCGCAGACAATCGACCATTTCAGGAGTTGTTTGCTCATGAAGCTCGGATTGGTTCGATGCTTCAGCACCAGAATGTTGTCCAGATTCAGGATTTTGATTGTCAGGACGGCTTGTACTATTTGGTGATGGAATACGTCGAAGGTGTGACCTTGCGCCGGATTGCCAGCATGTGTCGTCGGCACGGCGCCCCTGTTCCACTGGATGTCATAGCGGAGATCGGTCGGCAGGTTTGTGATGGTTTGGCGCATGCTCATTCATCGGTTTCAGAAGAAGGTCAGCCGCTCAATTTGGTGCATCGGGACATCAAACCATCGAATTTGATGGTCAATCCTCAAGGTGTCGTCAAACTGCTTGATTTTGGTATCTCAAAAGGATTGACTCGCCCGGAGCATGCTGGGGCTGTACGCGGAACTTGGGGCTACATGTCTCCTGAACAAGCAGAAGGTGGTTCGGTTACCGCTGCGGCTGACTTGTTTGGTTTGGCATCCGTTTTGTATGAGTTGGCGGCTGTGCAGCCGTTGTTTCCTGAAAAGGAACCCGACATCGTAAAGTCACTGTTGAACAGTGATGAGTCTGCCCGACGTGCAGCGAAAATGCCCAGAGAGTATGCGGGCCTTGCTCGAATCTTGGTGCGCGCTTTGCAGCGAGACCCTGCCGCGCGTTTTGAGTCTGCTCTCGCCATGGGACGAGCATTGGCTTCTTTGGTCCAAGACCCACTGTTGGCACGTGAACGTTTGAACCGATTCCAGGGCAAACTGTTGGCACTGAACAATGAGTCTGGTCGACCAGCGAGTTCTGTGGCGCAGAAGAATGCTGATGCAGCGGACATTTCACGGACCGGACAAACAGAAGGCCCTGGTTTACCAATCGCCATTGGAGATGTGGCTCGCCCTGTTCGCCCAGTCCGTCGGGTTTCTGAAGAGGAAAAAACCGAGCGGATTTTTCGGCCAAGCAGTTTGGCGTTGCCCGCCTTCATGGTTGCAGCGATGGCAATCTTAAGTTTCACCTCCTACCGGCTTTGGCAGGAAGGGACTGTTCAGGAAGAACCCGCGCCAACACCTGCTTTGGCCCAAGCGGTACCCGACTCGGTCGAGACTGTGGTGGAGCCGCCTGCGCCGCCGCCCAAGGTGGTTAAAAAGCGTGTACCTACGGTGAAACCCGTGGCTCCGGTTGCTGAAAAAACGGTTTCTGTAAAGCCTGCGCCGGTGGCAGAAGTTGTCACAGAAGCAGTGTCCGTTCCCGTTGAGATCGGTGGAGAAGGTGTGGTGACGATTAGTTCCATTCCCACAGCCCGCGTAAGCATTGACGGTACATTTGTTCGAACGACACCCGTATTCCGGCACACTGTGAAAGCGGGCGCACGGGAAGTCACGCTTAAAGCGGCCGATGGCCGTTCCCACTCATTTACGCTGGACGTACGAGATGGTGCTGACATTAGCCGAGTGTGGTCATTTGAGTCGGCTGCCTGGGTCGGCGGAAACTAGGGGTGATGGCAAGCCATCCATAAAGCTTTCAATGCAGCGAACAATTTCCTCTCGGCAGCGACGGAACTTCCATCTCCAGCCGCCGATGGGGTCTTTGACCTCCATGAGTCCACCAAAATTTGCCAAGACCATGATTTTGTCTTCGAATTCCGGAAACCGCTCTCGGAGTTTGCTGGCATGGTGAAGTTCCATGACCAACACATATTGAGCCCATTCCATTAGTTCCGAATTTACGTCGCCGGACCGATGACCTGTGAGATCGATGTCGATCTCGTTCATTACGCGAATGGCCAAGGGATCCGCAGGCTTCCCCATGATGCCTAAAACGCCGCCAGACCGAGCTTCGACGGGCCATCCTCGTCGGGCACCGTAGGCCATGGCATACACTTCAGCCATTGGGGAGCGGCAAATATTGCCTGTACAAATAAACGCGAGTCGTAGGGGAGTTACCATATGGATCTTCTATCACTATTGGCGGAAAGCTTCCCAGTCGGAGCCTTGCCTGATAAGGGTACAAAAATTGCACCCATAGGAGGCACCATGGGCAACCCAACCGCGACATTTGATACGACAGAAGGCATTTTCAAGGCGGAGATTTTTCTCGATAAGATGCCCACTACTTCTAAAAACTTCATCGATTTGGCCAATGATGGGTTCTACAACGGTCTGCACTTTCATCGTGTAATCGACAATTTCATGATTCAGTTCGGTTGTCCCAACTCTAAGGATCCAAAGAGTCCAAGTGCAGGTACTGGTGGTCCGCCTCATGGTTGCATTGAAGATGAGCACCCAGAAGATGCAAAACTTAGTAATGAACCTGGTACGTTGTCTATGGCCAATACGGGGCGTCCGAACAGTGGTGGTTCACAGTTTTTTATTAATACTGCCCACAATAGCTATTTGGACTGGTTCGATTCACGCACTCCTTCCAAGCACCCGGTATTCGCCAAGGTCGTAGAAGGAATGGATGTTGTTTCCATTATCGGTACATCGGAAACGGATGGCCGAGACAACCCGATTGTTCCCATTAGAGTAAACTCAATTACAATCGAGGGTTGATATATGGGTTCGAAGGGTCCAGAAATTGATGATCTTGTAGAGCGCATCGCTGCCAAGGTGACACAGGAACTCCAAATGGAAACCGTGTCCCCTTTGGCATCAGTTCGTGGCACATGGAACGATTCATCCCGCCTGCGAAGCCTGGTTGATGCCGGTGCCAATCGGATCGGAACCGATGGAACGTCCCCTTCAGGACCCACTGAGATCGCCCGTTTTATCGATCACACCTTGCTCAAGCCCACGGCCACACGAGAACAAATCGTAAAGGTCTGTGAAGAGGCTCGAAAATATGGTTTTGCTTCTGTTTGTGTGAACAGTGTTTGGATTGGGTTGGCCGCCAAGTTGCTCGAGGGCACTCGCTCGATGGCCATTTGCGTTGTGGGTTTCCCGCTGGGCGCGATGGCCACTCGGTCCAAGTCATTGGAAACTCGAGAAGCCATCGCTGACGGTGCCGATGAGATTGACATGGTCATCAACATTGGCGCGCTAAAGGGTGGTCAACACGATTTGGTATTTGAAGACATCAAAGCCGTGGTTCGTGCTGCACAAGGTCGGCCCGTCAAAGTCATTCTCGAAACGACCATGTTGGAGCGTGACGAAAAGATTGTTGGATGTACCTTATCCAAGGCTGCAGGCGCAGCGTTCGTGAAAACTTCCACCGGTTTTGGTGGGGGTGGCGCCACACTGGAAGATGTTGCTTTGATGCGTGCTGTGGTCGGCCCTGACATTGGCGTAAAGGCATCGGGTGGTGTCCGCAGTGTTGAGGATGCCCAGAACTTCATTGCAGCGGGGGCCAACCGGCTGGGCGCTTCTGCAAGCGTTGCGATTGTCACCGGCGGTGTTGGCAAGGGCGCCTACTGAATGATCGACCAGATCCTCGAAGCGAAGCGTGAGGGTCAAGCGCTGGATTCTGAACAAATCCAGCGTGCAGTAAACGGAATCGTTGATGGTTCTGTCACCAGGGCGCAGGCTGCGGCATTGTTGTCGTTTATCTTTCTCAATGGAATGGACGTTGATGAAACGGTGGCTTTGACGGAAGCCATGGCCAATTCAGGCGACCGTTTGCAGTGGTTGGGTATGCCTGGCCCCTTTGTCGATAAGCATTCGACGGGGGGAGTAGGAGACAAGGTCTCTCTTGTTTTGGCACCACTTTGGGCAGAGCTTGGTTCGCGGGTTCCCATGATCAGTGGCCGCGGCCTTGGCCATACGGGCGGGACTCTCGATAAACTTGAATCCATTCCTGGATATCGGACGGACTTGGACACGGATTCGTTGAACCGGTTGTTAGGGGATGTCGGCTGCTTCATTAGTGGTCAAACCGCAGAACTGGCTCCTGCAGATCGAATGCTGTACGCACTTCGGAACGAGACGTCTACCGTTCCATCCATCCCGTTGATTACAGCCAGTATTTTGTCGAAAAAGCTGGCAGAGGGCATCGACGAATTGGTGTTGGATGTGAAGTGGGGCAGCGGGGCTTTCATGAAAACCCATGCTGCAGCAAGCCGATTGGCAGACATGCTCTGCAGGGTTGGCAGGGGTGCTGGTGTTCTGACTCGTGCGGTGTTGACCGACATGAATCAGCCCTTGGGGCGTACGGTTGGGAATGCATTGGAAGTGAAGGAAGCCATTGCATGTTTGAAGGGTGAAGGTCCGGGCGATTTGGCAACGCTTACTTGTGATTTGATCGGTGATCCTCGGGCCCGATCAGTCCTCGCTTCGGGTGCTGCATACGAACGGTTTTGCCGTATGGTGCATGGTCAGGGCGGGGACATTGAAGCAGAGTTGTTGGGCGCTGGATGTGAGTCCGTTGATGTGCTTGCAGAGAGTGCTGGAACGGTGACTGCAGCGGACGCCTATGGGATAGGGCGGGCGGCTTTTCAGTTGGGCGCAGGGCGCTCGCGAGCGGACCAAGATGTTCATCCTGGAGTTGGGATCGTTGTTCACCGAAAGGTCGGAGAAGCCGTATCCAAGGGCGATCCTTTGGCGACTCTGGTTCATGCGGGCCAGGGGCTTGAGTCTGCTCGCCAGTTGGTGATTGATAGCTACACCTTGAGTTCATGAAATCATCTGTTTGGCCAACAATTCGGGCAATCTTGATTACCGCAGTCTTGATGTTTTGCGCATTGGAAGCCATGCCATTGCCCACACTGAAAAAACGTCACCTCAACCGTAAAGTGGCAAAAGAAGAGACCGCTCAATGGGTGGGTTTACTTGGTAAAGTCGGCATCCAAACGGATGAGGATGAGCTTATTGGTTTTGTGATGAAGATGAGCAAAGCCAGTGGCAAGGCTCGTTTTCAGGTCATCAAACCATGGCGTAAGTTCGAGCGTCATCTGTCTTTGGGTCAACACTGGGGTTTGTTTACCTATGCAGATCCCTATGCGGGTCGTTTGGTGGTTGAGGGGAGTCGGGGAGGGAATGCTTGGGAGACGCTCTATTCGGCGCCCCATGATGATGGTTCTGAACTCTCTGAACTCCTTCATTACCGTAGGGTTCGGGCGGTATGGGATGATGCGGGTGACCGGCCTCATCCCGGGAAGTTTTACAATCGTTGGGTCACTTGGCTCGCGGGTTGGATTTTTGAACACAACCCAGAGTTGAATGTCGTCCGAGTGCGTTTCGATCAGGTACACATTCAGCCACCGAATCAGCGCAGCAAGAAATCCAGAATAAAGCCCGAAAAGCCCATGCATGTGCGTGAGCGTCGACGAGAGGATTACCCATGATGCGTCGATGGGTACAACGTTGGGATCGACGGGAAGCCCCCCATTCGCTTGCCATGATCCGCATTCTCATTGCCGTTGTGGTCGTGTACGACCTTTCGCAGATTTATCTGTTGGACTTGGTGGAGCCTTTGTATGCATCGGTTCAAGATGGGGGCATAGGCAACGTCCTCGCCAAGAAGCAGATGCCGATGTTGTATCGCTGGTTTCCTGTCGAAGCAGAGACTGCCTGGTTGTCGGTTGGCCTTGCGTTTGGGAGTGCCGTTCTGTTTGGCTTGGGGTTGTTGACTCGCGTTTCTGGCATTGTATTTGTGATTGCCAGCGCCAATCTTGCGCAGATTCTCGGCCCCTCGGATCGGGCTGTGGACATTCTTCTTCGAAATATGGTGATTGTACTTTCGTTGTCCGGAAGTCACCGGGTTTGGTCCATTGACGCATTGCTGCGCACTCGTCGGTGGGCGGGAGACGGAAGTCTGATCCCTGCTTGGCCCCGTTTTGTGGTGGTGGCCCAGCTTTTCATTCTCTATTTTTCTGCTGGCACACAGAAGGTTGGTTTGAGTTGGATGCCCATGGGGGATTGGAGTGCCCTGTACATCGTGCTTCGAGATCCCGCTTTTTCTGTGTTGTCAGATGGGGCACTCGATCGGTTCTATTGGGTGACTCAAGTGGGGACTTTGTCGACTTGGATTTGGGAGTGGATGACTCCACTCGCGGTCTATGCTTGGTGGTGTCGCGATACGCGGACAAGTCGAGGATGGCTTCGTTCGAAATTGAATGCGAAGAACTTTTGGCATCGATGGGTATTCGTGGGCATGTCGTTCCACATCGGCACCATGTTGTTTATGCGGTTGGGCATGTTTCCGTTTGGGCTGCTTGCGCTATACCCGGCATTTTTCCATCCGGATGAAATCCGGCGTTTCCTTCGCTTGCGCAACTGAACGTCCAGACGCAGGTCGCCCCCGAGCGGAACGAGTCCGACGGGGGCGAGTCATGCCACGAAGTGGAGTGGGCTTAGAAGCCCTTAGCGTACCGAAGCGTACGGTTGGACGCATCGTAGTAGCTCACGTGGAGCTTTCCATCGGGACCGATGGAGAGGGAACTGTTTTGTCCCACGTCGCCTTCGGTATCGATTTCGGTCAGCACCCAGCCAGCATCCTTTTGCTTGGATGCGAGCATCAGGTCACGATTGCTTTCGTTGTAGTAGGTGATGAAGTACTCGTCGGCAGCATTGATGACCAAGCTGGGTTGTGCTCCCGTCAGGCCTGTTCCTGCGATGGTTTCAAATGTCCATCCGCCTTCTTCACGACAGCCGAAGCGGAGGTCGTGGGCGCCACTTTCTTGGTACGCCAAGCATGGGACATCGTCTTCGTTCCGGATCTTCATACTGGTTTCGTTTGACTCTTCCGAGATGACGGTTTCTTCTTCGGGAAGAAGTCTGTCGAGATCGTAGTCGAACTGCGAGTATTGAAGTTGTGGATCGAATCCGAACTCTGCGTTCGGGTCGTAGAATGCAATGTGATGCATGCCAGAGGAGTCGATGTCCAAGGTTGTGTACATACCGCTTGGTAGTCCAGACATTTCATCCCAGTAGCTGGTGCCTGCAGGAACCACGATTGGGGGAACAGGAACGCCTGGTACTTCGATGAGAATGTCTGCCAACATCGGTGTGCCGTGGTCGCCGTTAAGGTAGGCGAAGCTGGCTGTTGTGCCCCAGCTGCCCGTGTGAACGGCGATGTCTACGTATTGTCCACGGTCCAACTCTCCGGTTCCACCACCATCGATGTTGGTTTCACCACTCCAAGTCCCACCGGATGCCCGGCTGACGTAGGTGAGTTCACGTGTGTAGTCGGTATCCATGGTGTACCCGATGTGCAGCGTGCCACTTCCATCCATTTCGGCATCAAGGTATTCGCCAGAGTATCCTTCGTCAGAAACGACCACGAAATCTTCTGCCCAAACACCATCACTGGTGATGTTGGTGTAGAGGACTTCACCATCATCCACGTTGTTGAATACGATGTGGGCCTTTCCACTACCGTCTACCTGGATGGATGAGCGGAAACCGATGTCGAGGTCAGTTTCGACTTCGTCGATGTCCCACCGTTCATCACTTTCGCCATCACAATCATTGTCTTTGCCGTCTGTCAGGTCTTCTTCAGC
>PALY01000025.1 GCA_002707085.1 Deltaproteobacteria bacterium | reverse complement strand
ATGGATTTGGATCCACACCTGAGCCGAGGTTTGCGGTGGGTGCGCGCTCAGCTGTGGGCAAGAGACCTGATCATGGGGCTTGGTGGTGTGGCCGGAATCACTGGAACCGTACTGGGCGTTTGGGACCTGAATATCTGGTGGTTGGCAGCTGCCGTGATGGGAGGGCTTGTCGGGCGTGCAGCATTCTTAAGTTGGCATAAACAGTTGTTGCTTCAACTCTCTGGCCCGCCTGCGTATCGCATGCGTTTGTCTAGCAGTGCCGTGCTGCTTGCTGACCGAGGACTCGACCCGGTCCAATAATTACGGCGTGGCAACCGGGGATGGGTCCACTTCTTCACTGGTGTTTGCATTCGGCGTCGAAACAATCGTATCGATCGTTGCTCGCCATTCAAGGAGCAGGTTCCCTGATGTTGTATGAATGCTTGTACCGCGGCTGATGTAGGTATCTGTAGATACCTGAAGCGCGTTTCCGATTCGGAGCAGATGTTCTGCGCCTTCATTGTCTACCACCGTGATCGTCATTTGCGGTGGCTCAAGACCATATTGAGCTGCATTTGTACTCTCCAGTGCAGGACTCCATGACGCTTCAAGCAGATTTTTAAGCTTTGGTTCAAGCAACGCATAATCGACTTCGACCTCACCATGGCCCATCCGTTGCCAGCCNTGTTCNGTACGGAAAACAGCGANGNTNTCTTCNCCNTTNGNAATNTGGANNCGTGCAATNTCTGCGTTTTCNATNTCTGGNAAAATATAGGCTCTATCCACNGTCGGACTCTTGNCTGNTTANGAGGANCCAAGCNCCNATCATCAAGGCCATCACACCNGTCATCCATTGNANGGTTCGTTGTTGATGGNTGTTCATGGTGGNCCGGNTTCNTCGTGNAGGCCCCACAATCGGGNNCTCTAAGGGCTTGATATTCGTGAAGGCTTGGTTAGCTCTGCAGCAAGTAATTGGAGGGAAGCATGTCTGACGAGAATGTTGTCGATGCTACTGCACCGTCGCCGGATGAAAATGTTGCCGCACCTGTAGTTGAAGAGGCNGCGNCTGAATCNGGAGTTTCCTTGGTTGAACCAGAGGTGCCANNGGGTGCGGATGGNGAAATTCGNGAACTCCAAGCCAGANTGCGCGCCGTGAGTGCGGCCTANCGACAGCTTCAAGANGAAGTTGAAGAAACAAAAGAGCGATTGAATCGTCAAGCTCAGTTTCAGAAAGAGATNCAAAGAGGCGAAATCTTGGCCAAGATGTTNGAACCCTTGAANAACCTTCAGCGNTCNCTTGAAGTNGTGACAGATCCGGATGGNCGCNAAGGTCTTGAAATGGTCATTCACCAGTTCATGGAAGCGTTCNGNGAGCTGGGGCTNGAGATGTTTTCGCCNGACGGTATGCCTTTTGATCCAAATTTCCATGAAGCGTTGAGTGTGGTTCCTGTCGAAGATCCCGANCAAGACGGAATGGTNATCAACGTGTTTAGTGCTGGGTATCGNGTCGGTAGCAGGCTTCTGCAGCCAGCGCGTGTTGTGATNGGCAAGCATGAGGCGGCGGACGCCTAATCTTGGACCCAGTTTTTCATATTGCGCTCATGCGTCCCGAGATTGGNCCGAATACCGGCAACATCGGTAGGCTGTGCCTTGGCTTGGGGGCGGCCCTGCATTTNGTCCACCCTTTGGGCTTTCGAACGGACGATAANGCCGTNCGNCGAGCGGGGCTTGATTACTGGAAGCATGTCAATGTGACTGAACACGACAATGACGANGCCTTCTGGATNTGGGCGGAANATCGTCGTGTACACATGTTCTCCACAAAAGTGGACCGACCCTATACTTCGATTCCATGGCAACGGGGAGATGTCCTCTTGTTTGGTGCAGAATCAAAGGGCCTGCCGGAGGAATGGNTGAGGGAAAAAGGTGGATGGCGAATCCCGATGCCNGGAGACACGCGAAGCCTCAACCTTTCAAATGCAGTGGCGGTGGTTGCCTACCATGCGCTACACAATTTGGAACCCACACTCTTTTCGGTGGATTGAGATGGATAAATTGTACGCGTTGGTGATTGCNGGAGGGCGAGGCACTCGCTTCTGGCCCATGTCACGCAGGGATACCCCTAAACAATGCCTATCGATNGCNGGNGAGGAAGCNTACCTTTTACAGACGGTGAACCGACTGCGNCCNATCATCCCCGAAGANCGGATTCTCGTCGTTACCGGNCGAGACATGGANGCGTCNGTTCGNNCGGTTTTAAGGAACTTGCCTCCAGANAATATTCTTGTAGANCCTTGGGGNAGAAACACGGCGCCATGCATTGGATGGGGNGCCGTTGAAATTGGTCGCCGNTGTTCCGGNGCCACCATGGCTGTTTTTCCNTCGGACCACAAAATTGGTGATCCAGANACATTCCGNCNGGTGGTNTTGGCNGCCGCAGANGCTTNCAGGTCGACCAACGCGTTCGTGACCTTNGGAATTCAACCCACGAGGCCNGAGACTGGGTTTGGGTATCTGCANGTTGGAGCGGAAGTGGGNGCGTGGGGTGAGTTTTCATTNCACNGTGTGGAANGATTCTCTGAAAAGCCNGATCGCAATACTGCGATCAAGTACTTGGAGGGTGGTCGCCACCTNTGGAANGCCGGAATGTTTGTNTTTTCAGTCGACGGCATTCGGGACGCATTCAGNTCNTTNCTTCCNCGNAGCGCNGAAGCNCTNGAAANTATTCAGCATGACCCAGCGTCACTCGAAACCCAATGGGGAGCGTTGGATGCCATCAGTATTGATTACGGCATCATGGAACGCAGTCGTCACATCTTGACGGTACCTTGTGAAATTGGCTGGTCAGACATGGGCAGTTGGAATGCCGCGGGCGAGGAAATGCCATCGATCAAGGGTGGGCGTGGCGTGGTTCGCCATATTGTTTCGCGCGATTCGTCCAATTGCGTTGTACATGCGCCCAATAAGGTCGTGGCGCTATTGGGTGTGGATGATGTGGTCGTGGTCGATACCGACGATGCTTTACTGATCATGGACGTTGGACATGCACAACGGGTTGGGGAAGTGGTTCGGTCCTTGGAAGACGATGACCTGAACGAACACACGTAGGGACACCATGCCAACAGCGTTTATCACGGGTATTACTGGTCAAGATGGAAGCTTCTTGGCAGAACAGCTGCTTGATGCAGGATGGAGTGTGGTTGGGTTGGCGAGACGCAGCGCTTCACGGTCTTTGTGGCGACTAGCGGGTATTCGAGATCGCATCACTATGGTGGATGGAGACCTGCTCGATATGGGGTCCATGATTGACCCTTTACGTGAATACCAGCCGGACCATGTGTACAATCTGGGCGCACAAAGCTTCGTGGCAACATCATGGCGGCAGCCACTGCTGACGGGGGATGTGACTGCATTGGGTGCCGCTCGACTCCTGGAGGCGGTACGGATCGCATGTCCTGAGGCTCGAGTCTACCAAGCAGGAAGTTCAGAAATGTTCGGCTTGGCAGGAGATGGGGTGCAAAGCGAAGCTACACCTTTTCATCCTCGTTCCCCGTATGGGGTGGCCAAGGTGTACGCGCACCATCTTGCGATCAACTATCGAGAAAGCCACGGTATGTTTGTTGTGGGCGGGATCTTGTTCAATCACGAATCCGAGCGCCGTAGCCCTGAATTCGTGACACGGAAAATCACAATGGCGGTGGCTGCGATCAAGGCTGGGAAGCAAGATAAGCTTCGTTTGGGGCGAGTTGATGTGCGCCGTGATTGGGGCTTTGCCGGCGACTATACGCGAGCAATGACGGCCATGCTGGAACAAGACCAGCCAAAGGACTTTGTGATCGCCACTGGAAAGAGTTGGTCCGTAGACGACTTCGCGAAACGAGCATTTGACATTGCTGGGTTGAAAATGGAAAACCATGTTGAGCATGACCCGGCATTGATGCGGCCCGCTGAAATCCCAAATCTGTGTGGTGATGCAACGAAGGCCCATACAGAGCTGAATTGGCAGCCTCAGCTGTCCTTTGATGAATTGGTCACCCGAATGACGGTGGCTGATTTAAAACGTGCTGGCGCGTGAAAGCGGTCGTTACAGGTGCAAATGGTTTCGCTGGAAAATGGCTGTGCAAATTCCTGCTTGCTGAGGGCATAGATGTAGAGGGCTGGGTACGCGAGGCCCCGGTACAGCCGACCCACGGTGTGAACTATCGCCATGTGGACGTCAGAGACCGCGAGAAGTGTCATGCATTGATGGCGAAAGCGCGTCCGTCATCTGTTTACCATCTCGCCGCGATGACACACCTGGGGGACTGCGAACAGCACCCTGAGGATGCTGAAGCCATCAATGTAGGAGGCACCAAGAACGTTTTCGATTCCATGCCCAGCGATACGGTGGGCATTTTCGCGAGTACCTGTCATGTCTACGGCCGTCCACAGACACTTCCAATCTCTGAAACCCATCCGCTCGCACCCGTGGGGGTTTACGCCGAAACGAAGGCCAGGGCGGAAACGGTCGCGATAGCAACAGGGAAAAACGTGATTATTGCCCGTGCTTTTCACCACACAGGACCGGAACAAGCCGAACGGTATGCGCTTGCGGACTGGGCCGGGCAAGTTCGGCGAGGCGCAGAAACTGTGCAAGTGGGCGACTTGTCCTTATTCAGAGACTATTGTGATGTTCGTGACATTGTGGAGGGGTACCACCGGTTGAGTACCAAAGGGATCGCGGGTCAAACATACAATTTATGCAGTGGAAAGCGATTTACTTTGGGCCAAATGTTCACCTGGATCGCACGCGATACCAATGCAGCAGCGATTCTGGACGAAAAACGCATCAGGCCAAATGATGTGAAGGAATTCCGTGGCGATCCGAGTAAAGCGGAAGGCGTGGGTTGGGTCCGACGAAGAGAGCTAAAGCAAACGTTGGCAGAGATGTCCACACGCTCCGATTAGTCGTCGCGCACATCCATGACGCCGTCACCGTCCAAGTCACGGCCCGTGCGAAGTACGTTGCCCGAATCATCTAGGTACTCCCAGAAGTCGATGCGGCCGTCGCCTTTCGAATCACGTTCTTTCCGGCGAAGGTTCCCGTTGTCGAAATATTTGAACAGGTCCATGGCGCCGTTGTAGTCGGTATCAATTTCACTCATGACCCTGCGGCCGCCCTTGTAGTGATCGATCCAATCTACGCGACTATCAAAATCGCCATCCATTTCTTCTTTTTCAATCGTGCCGTCGTCTGCAAACCATGTGCGGACATCCACTTTGCCATCCCAGTTGAGATCGACTTCCTTGCGAACAAGGAGGCGGTTTGCCTCTGAACGTTCGCGGAAAAAGTTGTACACGTCGGCTTGTTCATCGCCATTAATGTCGACACGTTGCTCGATCAGCCCATTAGAAGTTGGACGTTCTGAAAGCAATGAAGCTTGTGTACCAATACCAGGCCCGTCATTTTTTNGGCAGCCTGTGGCGAGAACTAAGATGAGCAAGGGACGCATTCGTCGCCTCCTGTATGAACGNATAGAGAGNATCGGCTATGAGATACTCTGAGTTTAGTGCGTGTATCTGGGCTGTNAATCACGGAAGTGTACTACTCCTGTGAGGTTTGTGCCGTGCTAAGTTCTCGTGTGGAGGGTCAGCCAAATGTCAGAGTCAGGTAGGCAAAAGCACCTNTTGATCGTAGATGACGAACCCGTCATCCTTCAGATCCTGAAAGCTGTGTTTGATGACGAGCCTGTTCGATTGACCTGTGTGGGCAGTGGAAAAGACGCGCAGAGAGTCCTTGAAGAGCAGGGATGTGACCTATTAATCACTGACAAAAACCTGCCAGACATCAATGGGTTGGAGCTTCTGCAGCAGGCGAAAGAAGTGAATCCGTTTAGCGAAGTCATCATCATTACTGGCTACGCGTCGTTGGAGACTGCGCTCGCAGCAATGGAGCATGACGCATTCGATTATGTGGTGAAGCCCCTAAATAATGTTTTTGATATTCGAAAAAAGGTTCGGCGCGCCATCGAAAAGCAGGACTTGGCCCTCGAAAATCAACGGTTGTTGATGGAGTTGCAGGAACAAAACCGAGCGTTGGAATCCGCATTGGATGATGCCAAAGCGCTACAGGCTGACTTAATTCAGTCGGAAAAGCTTGCCGGGATTGGCACTTTAGCGGCAGGNGTCGCTCACGAAGTGTCGAGTCCATTGTTTGGNATCATGGGACTGGCAGAGGCGATTCCGGACGAGGAAGAGCGTGGCAAGGTCAACGAGTATGCTGCAGAGATTGTTCAATATTGTCAGGGAATACGTGAAATTGTGGTGGACCTTTCCAGCTACTCACGCAGTGCAAAATCTGACAGTTCCGAAATGGTTGATGTTGGGTCTACCATTGAGGATGCTCAGCGACTCGTGGAGCGGACTGCGGACGTATCCGGCGTTGACATCAGTATGGATACAGACGGTGACCTGACGATGCAGGCGCGGACCACCGAAATTGCCCAAGTCTTTGTGAATCTACTTAGGAATGCGGTTGAGGCCGTGCGGGATGAAGAACCTGCAGGGGGTGGCCGCGTGGATGTTCGCGCAGGTCGAGGCATCGATCATATTTGGGTGACTGTGCAAGACAACGGGGTGGGAATACCTGAAGAGGTTCGTAATCGCATCTTTGATCCCTTTTACACCACGAAGCCACCCGGAAAGGGCACGGGTTTGGGATTGAATGTGGTGTATCGGATCGTGACCAAATACCGAGGCACGATCTGTTTAGATGAAGGGGTTTCCGAAGGTACCGGCTTCCGCATACAATTCCCAACTGGGACATAAGAACTTGAGACTGCGCACCCGCCTGATGCTTTTGATCGCAGCGGCCGCGCTGGTGCCTTTGGGTATTCTTGGTTTTGGAGCAACGGAAGTAAGTACTCAACGCATGACGGATAAGGTCGCGAATTCGCAAGCGAGAGCGGCCGACGAATTGGCTGTGTTGATTATGACCGGTTTGACCCGCGAATCTCGCATATTCGCTCAACAGGTGGAGGCGTTTGACCTAAGAAACTTTGACGATCGGACCATGGAAGGGTTTCAGCGGCTGGTCTTCCGGCAATCCGGGACAGTAAATATTGTCAGCGTGGTGAATCTGGAAGGCGTTGAGGCGCTGCCAAGCGTTTTCGTATCCTCTTTGACCGAAGGGAAGTTCCCTGGCAAGGAGTTGATAGGCCCTGACAGGCTGGCGGAATTTCGCGCGAACATTCCCACGGACGGCATGGAGAGAGAGTTGACCCGATGGAAGCAGGCCTTGGACGACGCCAGGCCGGTTGTGATCGGTAAGCCNTATACGCCTACAGATAGGGACGCTCCTGTGGTTCCCATTGCAATCCCCGTGGCGCCTGAATCGCAGTTGTTCCTTGTTGTGGAATTGGCGCTTGATGCCGTCGCCGAACATTTTGCCCGTCTGGCGAAAGGTGGGTTGGACGTCGAGCTAATGGACGCAGTTGGAGGTCCAACGATCCANGAAGGTGTAGGCTTGGTGGAGCGAAGGCATTTCCGCGTTTTTCAGCCCGAATCATCTTGTTCTGATGTGCGCTACACGACGATGGACGGTGAAAAGGTGGTTGGAGCCTGTGCGCCTGTGACGGGTACGGGCTGGATGGTCGTGGTGGCCGAACCCATGAAATCCATCACGCATGCAAGTGATGAAATCCGAAATCGGACCGCTTATATTGGCGGTTTGGCTGGTCTTTTGTCCGTTTTGTTTGGTCTTATGTTTTCAACACAGGTTTCCGAGCGAGTGACACGATTAAAGGACGCAGCGCTTGCCGTCGCAGAGGGTGACTTGGGCCGAAGTGTGGGCTTGGATGGCTCTAAAGAGATTCGTGATTTGAGTAGAGCGTTCAACTTCATGAGCAGAAGACTTGCTCACAATCAAAACGAAATTGAACAGCAGCGCGAAGAGATTGGAGCGTTCAATCTGGAACTTCAACGGCGTTTGGATGAGCAAGAAATAGAATTGACGGAGGCAAATCAGCGGCTTGTGCAATCAGCCCGATTGGCTGCAGTGGGCGAAATGGGGGCAGGTTTAGCCCATGAGTTGAATAATCCATTGGCCGGAATTCTCGGTATGATTCAGGTTCTACAGATGAAGCAAA
This sequence comes from Deltaproteobacteria bacterium, assembly GCA_002707085.1. Lineage (GTDB taxonomy): Bacteria > Myxococcota_A > UBA796 > UBA796 > UBA796 > UBA796. The sequence goes on along the minus strand of PALY01000025.1, from coordinate 3,689 downwards.
AGGGGGAGTCTGGAGAATTGAAGGATGTGGAGGAATTGGCGCAAAGGTGCAGAGCGATCGTAGAACAGCTTCTAAGGTTTTCACGACACGGTACAGAGGCCAGACCCCTGGATGAGGCCGACTGGGGAACCGTGGAGCTTGCGATATTGCTGGATGAGGTGAGCAGTCTGGTATCCGGCCCTTTCCGGGCGGCTGGAGTCGACCTAACCATAGAAATCACGGAAAACCTTGCGGTTCGCGGTGATCGAGAATCGATCAGTCAGGCGCTGGTGCAGTTGCTCACAAGTATTCGCACGGCCTGTGGCGAGGGTGGGACGGTTGAGATCCGAGGATTCGCCCGCCGAAATACATCCGTACTTGAACTGACCGCAAAGAATGAGGCCCTAAATATGTCGGCTGATGATTGGATGGCTTCGGGAATGGGGTTTTGGTTGGCTAAGCAAGTGGTGGCCGAACATGGGGGTCGCCTCAAGGAACCCACGAAGAATGCAACATCCGTTGCAGTCTGGACCCTTCAGTTTCCAGTGGCCACATGAGGCAGCAGTTGCAGCTCTTGTTGCTTACTGTGCTTGTGATGGCACTCGGATGGTTTGGGTACCGTTTACTGTTTGGTGAAAAGAAGGGTTCTGAACTAGTTGTTGTGGCGGCAGAGAAGGCGACTGTTACCCGCTCCAGTGGGATCNAAGCCGACGCGCTGAGTGCGGGGATGGTTGTTGAGATCCAAGACACCATCCGAACGGGAGCAGAGGGGTCGGCACAGTTGCGCTTTGGTGCGGGAGCAGGTCTGGTGCTTTCCGCAGATGGTTCGATGCGTATTTTGAGCGCGGACGGGTCGGGGCTTCGTGTAGAACTGGAGGAAGGAGCAGTTTCGGCTCGGGTCCGCCCAGGAATGGCCCCCTTGGGGATTACCAATCGTGGTAGAGCAGTCCGCGCAACCGATGCCGATTTTACCGTCATGGTGGATTCAGCGGGTGGGTTGTCTGCCGTTTCCGAGCGCGGGGCTCTTGGTCTGTCGGGCTTTGGAAATGTAGAAGATTTAAAGCCAGGCGATGTGTTGCGAGCCGTACCGGAAAAAGAGGCGGTGACCGCACCTGCACCCGAAAAGCTGTTGTTGGATGTCAATTGGCCTGAAATGGTCACCACGCGAAGTGCTGAGGTGGTGGTTGAGGGCAAGACGGATCCGTATGCAATGGTCATTGTTGGTGAGGGTGAGCAGAGAATTCAAATGCGTGCGGATATCAACGGGCNTTTTCAGGCTTCCGTCCCACTCAAGGAAGGTGAGAACGGCCTAGAGCTGACCGTTCGTGATGTCATGGGCAGAGAAGTCGTTGAAAAACGCAAAGTCAATCGCGATAGCACGGCCCCAATTGTTCAGGGCGCGGAGGTTGTGTGGGGTCCTTGATCCGTCTGGCTTTCGTGGCCCTATGGTGTCTTTGTGGGGTTGCTTCCGCAAAGCAGCAAGTTCTGGCGGTTCTCAGTGCAGGTCCAGCAATTCCAGGTTCGACAGTGCAGGTCGACATTGCAACGCTTGAAGATGGGCGGGGTCAAGGGAGTGTGCCGCCTAAGGTTTCCATAGGTGGAGAGTCCCAGAAGGGGGCAATCCGTTCGCTTGGAAATGGTCGATGNAGGCTGGAACTCGTTGTTGGCGCAGAGGCGATGCAGGTAGATGTGTCCCATGGTGACGCTTCAACAAGCCTTACCATCCGTCCGAAAGCTTTTGGGGATAGCGCCCTTATCGCACCCAAACGTGTTGATGGGCGGACTCGACGGAGCGTCAAGTTCGAAGTGAAGCGTAGGGATGGCTCGAGCCTGGACGTAGATTCACTTTCGGTTTCAGCAAACGAAGGTGAATCCACGATTGGCACGAACGAAGACGGGACCGTCGAAGTTGAGTGGACGCCCGGTCCTAAACGTTTTCCTCGCGTTGTTAGCCTTGTCCTTCAAGATGACTCTCGACCAACAGATCCGCCGTTTGTAACTGCAGTTCATCTGAGTGCGCAGCCCACAATACCCATCACAACGGAGCCTGGCGCTAAAGTGACGCTCCGGCAAGGCACACAAGTATTGGGACCCATCATCGCTGATGCGGATGGCATGGCTGTATTCAAGGTTGATGTCGTCCCTGGGGTACACGCTGTTGAGGTCGACCTTGAGGACCAATTGGGCAATCGACAAACCAAGGCCATCTCAATTGGGAGTCCAAGAGGACCGTGGGTCTCCATGGTTCAGATGGGGTCCATGATCGCAGGGGGCGCCCCACCCAATGTGTACATTGTTGGCATGGATGAAGTGGGGCGACCGTGGACGAGGTCGAATCCAGATTGTGGCGTGGGGATCTCACCGGTCGTGGTGGGTCCTGGCTTGTGGAAGTATCAGCCTGCACAGTCAGCAATCGCGCTTGGGATTGACCATCGGATCGATTGCTCACTTGGTGGTGGACCAGTGGCGACATTGACGGTGCCAGTCAACCGATCGCGGGCAACCAGGTTGGTTTTACAGAGCTATCCGGACCAACTTGCTGCCGATATTCCCATCGCCGAAATCCAAGCCTATTTACTGAATGGCTTGGGGGAGCGTTTGCCTTCCAGCGGAATTTTGCTTGAAAGCGAAATCGGTGTCATTCAGCGCGATCGTGTTGAAGCACCAACGTTGGTGCGCGCACGGTACGACGGCACACTCGCCGCACCAAGGCAAGAAGACCTGATTCGCGCAACGTGGAACCATCCTTCCGGTGTAGGCGGTCTATGGGACTTGGCGGTGCGCGGAGCCGCGCCGGGCGATGCGAATCAAGTTCTCGTTGATGTGCGCGCTGTGGACCAGGGTGGTCGACCATTGGCGAACGAAACGGTTGAAGTCACAATTCGAAAAAAGAAGACAATACTGAAAACAGATGTGCGGGGTTGGGCCACCCTCACGACTGCCTGGCCGAAAGGGGCCGACTCGGTTGTCGTTACGGCCCGCAACCGGCGAATTGTGCGTCGCACCATCGTGTTGCGCGGTGATCGGGCGGAAGCAACTCAAGGCCGGCCGGATTTGGTGACTGAGGTGCTGCTGCCGATCCTGCCGGGCCGCGTGCATGGTGTCCACCTGAGTACACACCCACGCACGCTTACCAATGACGGAATGACTGGCCGAATCGAAGTTCGGCTAGAAGACAAACTGGGAAATCCAGTCACAGGGCAAGCGGTACAATTGACGGCTTCCTACGGTGTAATCGGACCCGTCACATTGCTGCCGAATGGATCCTTTGTCGCAAGTTTTGCGCCACCGATTGGAATGTCGCCTGGAACCACACGCATCACAGCGACTACAGATGATGGACTTTTTAGTGCTTCAACGGATGTCGAAATCGTTCATCGCGTTGTGAAATTAAGCGTAGGGGCTCAGGGTGGTTACCTCGTTGGCGGCAACCAGTTGGCAAGCCCTTGGCTTGAATCTGATATCGACGTGCTGCTTCCATTGGGTTCCGTGTATGTACGCGGCTCCGTTGGTTTGTACAATCCATCGGCAAGCGCCCAAGGTGATGTCACAGGCGGGGACGTCGAGTTGGATATGGCGGTGGTCCCAATTGGTCTTGGGGTTTTGGCGCGCAAAAGCCCCGCTCGTGTGCCCACTTGGGTAGGCGGACAGGTGGTGATGGCACCCTACAAATTGGTCGCACGTGTTTCCGATGTGACGGCGAGTGAAGG
>PALY01000024.1 GCA_002707085.1 Deltaproteobacteria bacterium | reverse complement strand
ACGCGGATGCGGATGCCGACGCGGATGCGGATGCCGACGCGGATGCGGATGCGGATGCGGACACTGACGCGGATGCGGATGCCGACGCGGATGTCGACGCGGATGCGGATGCGGATGCGGATGCGGATGCGGATGCCGACGCTGACGCTGACGCTGACGCTGACGCTGACGCTGACGCCGACATCGTTCTTACTTCCATCAGCCCTGAATCGACGGTTCAGGGGACAGCGGTAGATGTGATTGTTCTTGGGTCCGGTTTTCCCGATGGGGCCCAGGCAAGGATTGGGGGTGTGCTGATCACAGGAAATACAGTTTTGGGCGGAGAAACCATTACGGGTCGTTCTCCCAGTTCACTTCCTGTGGGCATCCATGATGTAGAAGTGGTGACGGACGAATCCAATGCGGTATTGCCTGCAGCTTTTGAGGTTGTAGCGCTTGAGGAGGAACCGGTGGACAAAGTAGAAACACCGGCCGCCAAAAGTGGCGGATGCAGCCAAATCCCGCTTCAATCGAACTTGTTGTGGACTCTTTTCGGGATGGTGGGCGTATTGCTGCGCCGTCGAACAACGTGAAGGGCCTTCACTGTACGGTTGCAGTCCCCATCAACCAAGAACAGTGCCGTTAGCCGTCCTGTCTTTCATCGTGTTGCTCTACAAATGAGACAGCACGATCAATACAGCCTTTGTCCCACAAGATTTTCCGATGGCCCAATCCAACGGTTTGATGCCGCGATGCAGCAGGTCCCCAAGAAGCCGCGATTCGGTTGCCGACATCCAATGGTGCATCCATGTCGTCTGCATCGTGGATGATGAGCAGCGGGGTGGGCGCATTGTTGAGTGCCAATGCACGGTCGAGTTCGGCCCAAGAGAATCCGGCGTTGGATGCGATCCGGTTTCGAATCGCTGTTTCTGTGGCTTCGGACACACCGAACACATGCTTGATGATCTGAACGCCCCGTTCTGGCGCCCCGCCAGGCCCCATGAACACCAGACAGTTGGTAGAGAAGCCCCGACGCAGGGCAATGTTGGTTGAGATGGCTCCCATTGAATGGCTGATCACCGCATGAGGGGAGCCAAGTTGTTCTTCCGCACCCATCAGCGTGTTGGCGAACATCAACGGGTCGGCGGTGAATCCGGGTGAGTCTCCATGTCCTGGCCCATCCCAGGCGACAACTTGAAAGCCTCGTTTCACCATCTCGGAAATGATGCCTCCCATTTGAGTCGCTCTTCCTTCCCATCCATGGATCATGAATACCAAAGGGCCGGTACCCCAAGTCCAGGCAACCATCTTGCCTTCCGATGTCTTGAGGCTGAATCGTTCACCGGTCGGAAGCAATGCTTGTTCTCTGTCGGGTCGAGTGAAGCGGCGGGGTCGTTTCATCAATTCGATGAGCGCTCGCGCCGCCCACTTGGCACTGAATCGTTCAATCACGCGAACCACCCATGACAGTGGTTTCAGAAACCATGGAAGTTGGGGGTAGGGTGTGGTCGGCATGGTGATGGAGGAGCCTGTACCCCCGGTTCAGGGGTGCGACGGGTTTAATATGAGGGGTTTGTATCTGTGGGTTTGATCGCTACTCTTAGAGGCCGTTCTATATGAGATGCATCCGAGTGAACACAGGTGTGTCATCATACGGTATCACCACGATAGTTTCTTCCAGTCGGAGTTGATGCATTGAGCCCTTTAGAGCCGGATTTGTTGCCTCAAACAGTCCTTGTGACTGGTGGCGCGGGCTTTATCGGTTCTGCCGTCGTCCGGTTCTTGATGCGCCATACAACGGCTCAAGTGGTGAACATAGACAAGCTCACCTATGCGGCTTGTCCTTCTTCCTTGCGTTCGATTGCGGATGACCCTCGGTACACATTCATCGAAGGTGATGTGGCCTGTGCCACGACGGTCCAGAGCGTGTTTTCCGACCATCAGCCCGATGCTGTGATCCATCTTGCGGCGGAATCACATGTCGATCGTTCCATCGATGGTCCTGACGCCTTTATTTCCACCAATATTCATGGAACCTACACGTTGCTTCAGGCGGCTTTGGCATACTTTCGTGCGATCCCTGCGGGCCAACAGGAACGGTTTCGATTCCTGCATGTGTCTACCGATGAAGTCTATGGATCCTTGGGTCCTGAAGGCCGGTTTACAGAAGACTCTCCCGTTCGTCCGAACTCGCCATATTCTGCGAGTAAAGCATCAGCGGATCACCTGGTTCGTGCCTGGAATCGAACCTACGGTCTGCCCACGATCATCACCAATTGCTCCAATAATTATGGCCCTCATCAGTTCCCCGAAAAGTTGGTCCCCACCATCATTTTGCGGGCCATTAGGGGACAAAGTTTGCCCATCTATGGCTCGGGTCAACAAGTTCGAGATTGGCTTCATGTGGACGATCACGCCACCGCCCTGTGGACTGTGGTCACCAAAGGGCGCCCAGGTCGTGAATATTTGATTGGTGGAGAGTCGGAACGGACCAATCTGGATGTGGTTCACGCGATTTGTTCGTTGTTGGATGAACGGCTGCCGGATGGGGCGCCGCATTCTCAACATATACAGCATGTGGCTGACCGGCCGGGTCACGATGAACGCTATGCCATCGATCCAGGCCGAATACAGAAAGAACTCGGGTGGCATGCCACGCACAATTTTGAGTCGGGTCTCGCACAAACTGTGGATTGGTTTCTCCAGAATCGATCGTGGTGGCAGCCGTTGGTTGAAAAGGGCGCTTCAGACCGCATAGGGCTTGGACAATGAAAGGCATTGTCCTGGCGGGGGGGCGAGGTACGCGCTTGCACCCAGTGACACAGGTGGTCAGCAAGCAATTGCTTCCGGTGTACGACAAGCCGATGATTTATTACCCGCTCACTACGTTGATGTTGGCGGGTATCCGTGAGTTCTTGATCATCACGACCCCCGAAGATCAGACACATTTCCAGCGCTTGCTGGGCAATGGGGAGTCTTGGGGAATTCAGATTGAGTATGCGGTTCAACCGCGTCCTGAAGGCATCGCTCAGGCCTTCTTGATTGGGTCAGACTTTATCGGTGACTCGAGTTGTGCCTTGGTTTTGGGTGACAATATCTTCTTTGGACATCAGCTATCTCAGGCGCTTCAGTCTGCGGCAAGTCGTGAAGACGGGGCCACCGTTTTTGCGTATCAAGTTCGAGATCCACACCGATATGGTGTGGTCAGCTTTGATGACAACGGGCAGGTGACCGGCATCGTAGAAAAGCCGGCTCAGACGGACTCCAACTGGGCCATTACCGGCTTGTATTTTTATGGTTCAGATGTCGTGCAGGTTGCAAAATCATTGACCCCGTCCGCACGGGGTGAGTTGGAAATTACCGACGTGAATCGCGTGTATCTGGACCGGCAGTCTCTCCATGTTGAACGCCTGGGTCGTGGCTTTGCTTGGCTGGACACAGGTACTCACGCATCCCTTCTTCAGGCTTCAGAGTTCGTTCACACCATGGAAGAACGCCAAGGGTTGAAGGTTGCATGTGTCGAAGAGGTTGCATGGCGAATGGGTTTTATCGATACAGCACAGCTCCACAGATTGGCAGCCAGTGCGCCAGACAGCGCATATGCATCTTATTTACGTGACTTGGCCAAATGATTCGTGAAGTCAGAGAGTCCCTGGTTCCAGTCGGGCAGGCGTACCCCGGACGGGTGGATTGATTCAAGTACAGAATATGCAGGTCTTTTTGCAGCAGTAACGAATGTAGATGACGGTACGGGCTTTACTGCGACATCCAGTTGAAGAGACCTAAATAGAGCCTTGGCCCAGTCGTAGCGTGTGACTGCACCCGAACCCGCAAGGTGGATGATCCCTCTGGCCCCGTGTTGCAAACACTCCGAGATGCCATTCACCAAATGGGGTGCATACGTCGGTGAGCCAGTTTGATCATTGGCAACACGCACATCACCTTGCTTGGCCCATTGCATGAGTTTTTGGGGAAAAGTATGGCCGTCATCACCGTACAACCATGCTGTTCGGACAATGAGGTGGTTTGGGTTGTGTAGCTGAATTTGTTGTTCGCCCTGCCATTTGCTTTGCCCGTATACGGACAAAGGTTTGGGGCTGCTCGTTTCCGTATACGGCTGTGTACTACAGCCATCGAAAACGAAGTCGGTCGAAATGTGTACCAATGCTACGCCGTACTTTGCGGTCACCTGGGCCAGATGTTTGACTCCGATGGTATTGGCTGAGTGTGCGCTCTGCTGTTCGGATTCAGCGCCATCTACGTTGGTGTATGCAGCACAGTTTACAAGCACGTCTGGATTCAGATGCTTTACCACCCGATCCAGGGTGTCAACATCGGTGATGTCTACGTCGGATCGGTTTTGGGGGTGTAGCGTCCATGATGGGGGTGCATGGCGCACGAATGCGCGTCCCAGGAGTCCTTCAGAGCCTGTGACAATAAGCTTCAACTTTGTTCTTCACTTGATGGTGGAAACATGGGAATAGAGTAGCGTAAGGGAATCAAAGTCTTTTGAGAAAAGCCAGGTATTGGTTGTTGATTACATATGCGTGTTGAATCAACATTCATATGTAACTAAGGTGATGCTTCACAACTTGGAGATACCTCGTGACTATTTTTTCCTTTGTATTGATGACCCTGTTGGCCTGTGGTGGTTCTGATGCCCCAGCCCCTGCTCCCGCAGATGGTGCAAAAACTGAAGCTTCTACAGCGAAAGCGAAGCCCGCAGCAACACCCGCCAATGGTGCAGGTATTCCCATCCGGATTGGTTGGCAGCAGACCTGGGCGACACAAGGCCAGTTGGCTGTCATCCTCCAACAGTCTGAGATTCTAAAAGACTTGGGCTTCGCGCCTGAGTTTGTTGGCTTCTCGTATGGAGCCCCCTTGAATGAAGGCGCCCTTGCGGGAGAGGTCGATGTTCTCTTCACTGCAGATCAGCCTGCGATTGCGTTGTGTAACCGCGACAATACGTGGGGCATGATTGGTCGTTTGATGTACAACCGTGTGGGAACATTTGTACCCCCAGATAGCGATGTAAAGGCTGTGGGTGATTTGAAAGGCAAGACAGTTGCGATTCCATTCGGTGCTGCTGCCCATCGCGAGACACTGGGTGCAGTTCAGGGTGCAGGCATGGATCCAAGCAAGGACATCAATGCGGTCAATATGGGCATCAAAGAGATCGCCGTTTTGGCCAAGTCCAAGAAGTGGGACACCGTACATGCGGGTTCAGCATGGGATCCTGTTTTTGCTCAACTGGAGTCTTCAGGCTTGGTCCGGACTGTGGCTCAAGGTCTTGTGACCAGCGTTGTGGTCATGGATGATGACTTCTCGAAGAAGCACCCTGGTGCAGACAAGAAGTTCATGACGGCCATGGACAAGGCATATGCCCAATACAAGGGTGATACAGCCAAAGCCAATCAGGCATTCAAGACAGCATCAAACCTAGATTTCTCTTTGGCGGCTTTGGATTTGGCTGCTTCAGTTGAACCCAACCTTGATGCCAAGAACCAAATTCGAGTCACGTTGTCGGACGAAGACAAGGCCAACATTCAAAAAGCAGCGGACTTTATGCTCGAAGCAAAGATTTTGAAGGCCAGTGTCGACACCAAAACGATGATTAGAGACGTCGTGCAATAAGGATGGTCCGTCGGATTGTCGCATTATCGGTAGCGCTTGCGGTATGGCATATCGCAGCAGTCATCGCTGATTCCGTGATCTTTCCGGCCCCATTGGCGTGTTTGGCCGCAGCGCAAGATGCTGTGGCAGACGGCTCATTACAAAAGAACACCATGGCCAGTCTCACTCGTGTGGGGGTTGGCTATGCGGTTGCTGCGACCCTGGGAGTGTTCTTGGGCGCTTTGTCTGGAATCTTGGGCGTATTGGGTCTTGGGTTCCGCGACGTGCTGGAGTTGCTGCGTCCCATTCCACCCATCGCCTGGGTCCCCATCGCCATTCTGTGGTTTGGACTGGGCGATAAAAGCGCTTGGTTTGTTGTGTTCTTGGGCGCTTTCTTTCCGATTTTTGTTCAGGTCGCCCATGCGTTCGCAAACTGTCCGGAAGAACACCTTGAAGTGGCCCGAGCGTACGAGTCTTCTCCATTCGATACGTTCGTTTGGGTTCGCCTCCCGGCTGCCGCTCCAGACATCGCGCAAGGGCTTCGGGTTGGCTTGGGTCTGGCATGGACCAGTGTGATCGCAGCAGAGCTTGTGGGGGTAAAGAACGGGCTTGGCGATAGGATTCAACAGTTGCGGTATGTCTCTGATTATGAAGGCATGCTGGTCTGCATGATTGTGATTGGCCTTCTTGGCTGGCTCATGACAACGTTGGCCAATCTGGTTCAACAAAGGGTGGTTCCGTGGCAGAAATCATCCGTGTAGATGGCGTATCGTTTGCCTATGGTGACAAGCGTGTCCTGGAGAACATCAGCTTCTGTGTGACCGCTGGTGAGGCCGTCGTTCTGTTGGGACCATCGGGCATTGGTAAGTCCACCATTTTGAAGTTGATGTCGGGCTTGTTGAACCCGACCAGTGGAGAGTTGGATGTGAGACAAGCCTCGTCAGGGGTGGGTACTCGTATGGTGTTTCAACAGCCCCGATTGTTTCCATGGATGACTGTCCGCAAGAACCTCTATTTTGCTTTGCGTGCGGCCAAGGTTCCCAAGCCAGAGTGGGATCAGCGCATCGACCCGTTGATGCAACAAGTGGGACTAATGAGTGAGCTTGATGCTCGAATATCATCGTTGTCCATCGGTATGGCACAACGGGTAGCACTGGTTCGCTCTTTGGTGTGTCAGCCCAGTGTGTTGTTGTTGGATGAGCCGTTCTCGGCTTTAGACCCCAAGCGCCGCCGCCAGCTCCAGCAGGACCTGTCCAAACTTGTCAGCTTTACGAAGGTAGCGGTTGTGATGGTGACGCATGACATTCAAGAAGCGTTGGACATAGGGGACGAAGTTCTTGTCCTAAATGGTTCTCCAGCGAGCATTGTCTGTCAGATTCGAATCACGGATGCAGACATGAAGAAGGCCAGAGAGCAGATAGAAAACCATCTGCTGCTCTGACCTTCATTCGGGTCAAAGAATTTCGACTATTTCTTTGGACCATAGTTGTACATGGCACGAACCCACACCTGGTCTTCAGTGTTTTCATCCAAGTGTACTTGGTAGGACATAATGATGTTGAGATCCTTGAATGGAAACACCACCTGAGGTCCGATGGCGATGTCATTGAACGTTTCGAATTCTTCGCCGTCCATTTCTGTGCCAATCTTGCCGAAGTAGTTTTCGGTTTCGATACCGATCAAGGCATCTCCATCCGCCAACACGTAGTCAGCCATGAAGAAGGTATAGGTCAACATCGTGCTTTGTTCTGTCACCAGGTGTTCGCCACCAATGTCGATGAACTGCAGGTTACCGAACACGTTGAAGGGCTTGTCAAAGTACTTTGGAGACAGTTGGAATCGGGTCGATTGAACTTTCTTTGTTTTGGTGTAGCCTGCGTTGGCTGGGTCTGCGTCTGGCGCGACCAAACCACCACCCATGATTTCTACCCATGCACCATCTTTTTGGTAACGGGGGCCAACAAGGAAAAGCGGTGTTGTGCCCATCTTGACGATGTCTGGCATGATGATCCAGCCGCCAACACCCCAGCCATTGTCTGACATTTTCTTATGAAAGTGGGTCAGCAATCGCACATGAACTTGTGTCGCGGGATCGGGTTCAGCTACTTCTTCAGCACCTTCTTCTTGCGCCATGGCGTTTGGAGAAAAACTTCCGATGAATAAGGCGGCCAAAATGCCGAGAGAGATTCTAAACATGTACAAACTCCTATGGTCTGCTGGGGTTGGTAAGCCCAGAAACCGTATAGGCTGAGAATACATGGGGCAAATCACAACGGCGACGTCCGCCTATTTTGATCAAAAAGACTTTTCGTACAATGAGCGCCATTGCTTGAGCCAATCGGTTCCCTCGTCGTATTCCTCTGCATATTTTTCGCGGAGTTTTTGGTTGTATTCTTCCGCAAAAAATAGTTTTGAGTAGAGAACAGAGTTTTGGCTGCTGCCCATTTTACTGGCGATCCAGGTTCTGCTTACACGGACCAAATCGTTCTTCTGTAACCACCAGAATTGTGGCCAGAAGACCTCCAAGATGTCCTGGTGGAACTTGTCATGAAAATTGATTCGGTCGATTCCAGTTCTTAGGTTGGAGATGACGAATCGAATCATGTCATCCTTTCGGGTAACGGGAAGCCCGTAGTAAAAGTCGGTTTGGGACCGATCCTCCATGAATCCTTGAAACCCCGTTTCCGTGATTCCATAGGCCAACTCTTCAAAGACGTGGCCCCGTGCGTTGTAGCCCAAGGGCAAAACCGATGAGGCATGGATGATCTTGTCCACGTCTTGTTTGTTTCGGGCATCCACCGATAGCGCCCAAGAGTCGAAAGGTACCTGTTCGTACCCTTCCCGGTCGAGAACGGTGCGCGCGTATTCCATCATTTGGCCGCGCTTGTCTTCATCTTCCTGATTGACTCGATACCCTTCTTTCCAGTACACCGTTTCTTCGGTGGCTTGGAATGGGTATGGGTGCAAGACGTCAGGCTTCCATGAGACAAGCAAGTCTAAACTCTGTTTGAAGTGGTCGACGGTTTGACCCGGCAGTCCCGCCAGTAGATCTGCATTGATGTACGAGATGCCTACTTCTCGTGCATTCAGAAAGACCTGCTCGACTTTGCCAGGACCCCCTTGGGCGCGATCCATGTCTGTAAGTAGGTCACGCTCCAAGGACTGAACGCCCACCGTCAATCGATTGCACCCATGCTTCGCCAGCACTTCCAACCGGCCTGTCCTGGCGAGGGTTTGGGGGGTACCTTCGAAGTTGAATTGGAATATGTCTTCTCTTTCAAACGCTTCGTCGACCGTGGTAAGCAAACGGTCGAGTTGGTCGGGTTGAAGAAGAGAAGGTGTGCCCCCTCCCATGTAGAGAGAAGAGATGGGAATCCCTTCAAATGTGGGCTTTAATGTTTCAATCTGGTCGACCAATGCATCGACGTAGTTTTCCAATGTGGATGGTTTGTCGAGCAGGTTTTTGTAGCAGTAGCAAAACTTACAAATGGTCGCGCAGAATGGCACATGAATGTACACGCCAAGCACGGGGTTGCCTTCGCCTTTTCGTACACGGATTGCCCACCGCTCCCATGCATCCATGACCTGTTGATGAACCACATCTTGGTCGCCAGAAATGGGTGGGTAGGTGTTTCCTTTGCTCAGCTTTATGGAACAGAAGGCTGCAAAGTTGAGGTCCGGTTTATAGGCCGTCTCTGCTTTTTGCATGTGTGATTCAGGCCACCCTTTGGGTTGACCCACAAATTCGGAAAAGAGTTTGGCCTCCATGCTGGGNTCCATCAACGCTTCGTTGATCCAGTGACCTCTTCTGTGGTCCTGGTCCAAGGCAATGTGTTCGCCATCCTCAACGACGACGTGTTCCGCCACATGAGGCCAGCGTGCGCGAATCAACTCCAAAGGATCTCCACCAAAGAGTTCCGTAAAACGCGTCCTGGAGAGACCCTGGGCCATGTTGTCCATCAAATACTTCTGGACTTGAAGCTTTTTGGTCATGGGTGTCCCTCTGTACGAAGGGGTCCCATTTTCTTGAAGTGACTTCACGTAGTCAGACGTGAAGTGGGAGCGGTATGCAAGTCGATTAAAAATGTGGCTGCGGGCGCGTATCCCCAGTCCGAGGCAGCTGGACGCATGTTCAATTTTGTGAATCACCTGAAGGTTCACAGCATCTGGATGTAGGCCCCATCCGTCATTTTTAATGGAGTTGTATCCANGCTCGAGTAGCGCCTTTTCACTGGCACGAAGGATGGCCTCCTTGTCAGGGCTGAGGGGAAGGCCGGGTCGTGCTGAATACGGGTAGACGTGGACCATCTCAGGCTTGAGTTCCAGCAGTCGATCGAAGTTGGCCGAAAATGTTGATTCGGTATCGTTGGTGAGTCCACCCACCAGATCAAAGTTGATCACGGAGACACCGGCATCTCTACACAACGCGACGGAACGCTCTACATCGTTCATTGTTTGGGGCCGGTTTACGGCTGCAAGGATGTTTTCATCCAAAGACTGGATGCCCAGTGTCACTCGGGTGGTTCCATACTTTTTAAGTATGGCCGCTTTGTCTTCATCGATGCTGTACGGGGTTCCCTCTATGTTCAGGTGGAGGTCATTGGATGGGGGAAAGGCCTGAAGAAGGTGGCCCAACAGTTTGTCCAGTTGCTGCGCACTGATCCATGTTGGCGTACCCCCGCCCAAGTACAGCGTGTCGAGCTTGCGCTGATTGAGTACAGGAGCGAATAGGTCGATCTCTTTGTGCAGGGCATCGAGGTATTGACTGACCCGGTCCGCATCATCGGTGATGATTGTGTCGCAGTAGCAGAAGGTACATTTCCGTTCACAGAAAGGAATGTGAACGTAGACTCCGAACGGTTTGTCGGCATCATGAGTGGCAAAGTCAGCCCACGCCGCCTTGATTTGCTCAAGCTGTAGTGGTTTGTACAACTCAAATGGAGGAAAAGCGTGGGCTTTGTTGTTGATGTTGCGCAGATGTTTGGAGAAGCGCTGAGACATTCAGAAACCATTTGAAGGCGAGATAAATTGTAGCACGGCAGCAATATCTACAGGACCAAGCGATCCGATATTCCCCTTAGAATTCGATCTCGAGTTCGACCTCTTCCTCTGTAAAGCAGCGTCTGCTTTCGAAGACCAAAGGTGTGTCGATCAATACGCTTCCCAGGTTGACCACATCTCCTATGGTGTCTCCTTCAATGGGGGCGACCCGCAGTTCATCACCGCTGGGTCCGTGGTCAAATACCAGAACCTTTCCTAAGACATCGTGGTCCATCACACATCCGATTGGTATTGGGCCAAGCCAGTCCAATAGGGGTTCAACCAAATCACTTGAAGATGAGAACTCGGAGCGCAGGGACGATTGTAGTTGTTCGTATGTGATGGGAGTTTCACCGTGAATCAGTTCGACGAGTCTTTGCACCAAGTACAGAGTGCGACCATAAGGGCCAGCGTTCTGGCCACGTCTGGCACGCTCAAGCTCGCGTACGGTCATCATCACTCTTGGCGCAAGATCGCTCAGGGTGCTGTAGGGGGCAAGTGTTTTTAAGACATTCTCGGGTTCTGTTCCNGCTGTTGTGCGGTCAAGAATGGACGCGAGTCCCACGGCCATCAGTTGTGAACGGTTTCGGCCGAGGCTTCGTAGAAACTGAATCGAAATAATGGTTCTACAGGCCACCAAGTGAGAGAGTGATTCCTGGTTTTGGTCGCCTCGTGCAAAGCAGAGGTGCCGCAAAACAACACTGCGTTCTGCCGCAAGGTCTACGACCAAACGGGTATGCCGCATAAAGGGGACGAGCGTAGGCACCCGGCCTTCATCCACGAGATCGGTAAAGCCGTCGAGTCCATCCAGTAGGCCAGCAAAAAGCCAGACACACATTTGGTATGCCTCGCGTTGTGCCGACCCGGCAGCGGAAGACTTCAGCTCGTTCAGTTCGATCCCAGCATAGGACCGTTGTATTTTGGTGCCTGCTTCGTGCAGTGCCGTATGGATGGACCCTGCCAACTCACTCAAAGATTGTTGGTTGACGCGTGCATCAAAGACCACCTCTCCAATGTCCAATGAACGGAGGTCTTCAGTGAGTATTCGAATGCGTTCAAAGTCTTTCAACGCGATGGGAAGCAGTGTGTTGTTGAAGAAGGTTTCTTCAGGCAGAAGTTGAATCTGAAGGGTGTCGGACGGGTGATTCTTGAAATGTTCTTGGAGTGAATCATTCAGGCCATCCAAGGCGCGGATGACCATCGTATTGTTGGCCGTATAGGTGTGAAGCGACTTCAGGTAGACCTGCAGTTGATTCACCAGCGCAAGCCCCAGCTCTTTTTGTGCTTGGGAATTGAGAGGCTCTTCACTCACTTTGATTCTCCTCTTCACCTTGGTCATCTTGGGTTTTTGTTCTTGTGTGATGGTCGGCTTCTTTGAGTCGATCCAGCTCTTCGGCTGCGACTTCTCGTGCCTTTTTGTTGCCCACCCATCGCCCTGCGGCTCGCTTCAGAATCTCTCGACCATCTTCGGATGGAAACCGACGGATCACCCGGAAAGCTTCCAGTTGAATCCTCCGCATGTGTTCGTTCATCAGTAAAGAAGACGCATTGGCAAATGTACAAAAGTAGCGGTTGATGGCGGGCAGTTTCGCGTGTTTTGCCAACACGTGAATGATTTCCATCTGCTCTTGTTCGGAGCGTTTTCCAAACTGGGGACTTTTGACGAGTTCCAAAGCCTCGCGAAGGAAGTAGCGCTCGCCACTTTCCTTGATGAAGCGCAAAGACTCGATGCGAACACCTTCGTCTGTGTCTCGGAAGAGGCGTTCCATTTGATGTCGCATCGCGGGTTGGTAATTGGCGCGCATGAGTTCCATGAGCCGCATACGGACGGCCGGATGTTGAGACCGGCACGCTTCAATCGCGAGGTAGATGGCTTCATCTTTCCCCATATTCCAGAGGGCATCCAATGATTCGATTTGCTCTTCTTCAGAAGGGCTTGTGAGTCGTTCCGAGTGATATGCAAGCGGCGAGGTCTCTTCCGATACCACCATTTCGTGGATTTGATCGCGAATGGATTCGGTGTCGATGCTGTTGATGAGTTTCTCTAGGGTCGAAGCATCTTCGCTGACCAGTGCGGACAAGGATTCTTTGAATGCGTTGGGTCCAGCCTCGATCAGTGGGATGAGCGCATTGATTCCTCCGGCGGCAGTCAGAAGTCCTTCTAAGGACCAGTCTGCAAGAGATGGTTCCGAAGATACGGCTGACAACAGTGCGTTGAGTTCCTTGCTCAGTCCGAGCCTTGTGTAGGAACCAATCAGGTTCACCAGAATCTTATCCCTGTTTTCTTTGTCCAATTCCCCAGTGAATTGAAGGAATGTGGGCAATAAAATCTCGTCGTCCCATTTGATTTCTTCGCTCGTTTGCGGCTCTGTCTGCGGCTTTTCCAAGCAGTTTGCACACCACGAGAACGAACTGTCTCGTGTTGACAACACACGAAGGTCATCTGGATTCAGACGGATGGTTTTGTCTCCTGTGCCTGCTTCTGGGGCGAGAAGTGTGCGCCATCGACCATAGCGGTTCTGGAGTGCCACCTGCTCGTCTTCATCTACGGACAGTCCTTTCACGAGTGTCCGAGCGACGAACACTTGGATGTGCTTCATCTCACGTCGCCAAAGAGCCGTGAGGATGTCGTCGTTCTCCGCCTCATTTCCTGCGATGACATGAAGCATCTCACGGATTTCTGAGTTGTTTATGCCCGGGCTGAAAATGATTTGTCGAGCCCCATGTTCAAAGAGGTCGAACCAAACTTTGTTGATCTCTCCGTCATCCGGCGCCTCTTCGTCCTCGCTCATGAGGCCATGGGGTGTCACCATAAGTGCCGCTGTGCCTTGTTCGGTCGCCAATGCTGCTTGACTCGCCAATTCCTGGACATGGGCCTCAAACTGCATGCCTTGGCCTTCGTACAGTTTGTAGGACCGAAAGGTTTTCTCCATGCTGGCACGAAGCTTTTCGAGTGAAACCTTGGGTGCAGTAGGGGTGGTGGACACAGGGGCCTTTTCTATCGGTGATTTTAACCTTGCTTTTTACCTGTATCCTTTTGTGTGAGGAACGCGAATGGCACTAGGTGGTGAGGCTTCACAGGCTGCACGGTTCTGAATTGCCGAGTTTTGGTGGGGATGCTGTTCTGTATTTGGGTCTTATCAGTGCGGGTTTATCGGCTTATAGTGAAGAGGAGTTCGCTGAACTGAAGCTTGGCGGATGAACGGTTTTGAACGGCAAGGAAAAATGGTCTTGCCGACTTCCTTTTGGGTGACCAGGATTGGGTGTGATGTATCGTTTTGTTGTCTGGTGTTTGCTGATGATGGGCCCATTCTTTGGGTGCAGTGAATACGACTTGCTATCGAAGCAGTCTACCGAAGATCCCATGGAAGAAACTGCGCCAGAGGAAGAGCCTCCACCGGGATTAGACCCTGAGGATCCAGATGCCGAAGGACCAGAGCTTTCGGTTTTGCCGGACGTCATCGACTTGGGCGTTCTGTGTGGTGAGGGTGAAGGGTTGGTGACGCTGAAAAATGTGGGCGTTGGCGACTTGGAAATACAAGAGTTGGTGGTCGCCGGTACCAGTTGGTGGATTGCCCATGAAGAATTGCCGGTTGTGCTTACGACGGATCAGACATTTCCCGTATACGTGACAGGATCAGGTGGTTCGTCTGTGTTGCGAATTGTCACCAACGACCCTGATGTTCCAGAGAGAACAGTTCCATTGCATGCCGAACAAGACACCCCTCCGACCATCCGGATCGATAGTCCCAGCAGTGCAGCAATTCTGGATGTGGGTGTACCCACCGACTTTTTGGCTTCCGTTTCCGATGACGCGGATGACCTTGAAACGATGACCATTGATTGGGTATCCGATGTGGATGGGACGCTGGGAACCTCTTTGGCCAATGCGGCGGGGCTGACGTCCTTTCGTTGGCTCCCGGAAGAGTGGAATACTGGCATCCACACGGTGTCCGCACACGTGACGGATTCGTGCGGAAATACCGCCGTTGCTGAAGTAGGTTTCTGTCAAAACGAGGGCTACACAGAAGATAGTATTGATCTGGCGAGTTGGAACTTCGAAGGCACAGCGATGTGGGATGCTGCGTCGGGCTGGGTGGAACTGACGGGTCCATATACGGACCAAGCCGGTACCGCGTTTCAAACCACGACAACCGTGAGTTCCGATGCAGTCAATATCGAGTTCTCCTTTTATGTTTCTGGGGGTACAGGGGCGGATGGGATGTCGTTGACGGCACTGGATGCCGATCGAATGAGTTCATTCGTTGGAAGCTCTGGCGGAGGCATTGGCTATGCGGGCTTGCCGGGTTGGTCCATCGAGATCGATACTTGGTACAATTCGGTCCACAACGACCCAACAACGGAAGATCACCTGAGCGTTCACTTTGACGGTGATGTCGGATCACCGGTCACTTGGGCCACCTTGCCGGATATGGAAGATGGACTTTGGCACTTGGCCAATATTGAGGTGCGGGGCAGTCACATGACGGTGAGCATTGATGGGGTCGACTACATCGACCAAGAAATCAGCGGGTTGACTACATTTCCCGCCTACGTTGGGTTTACCGGCGCCACGGGTTCTGTGACCAACTACCATTTGATTGATGCTTTAGAGGTCGAAGGCTTTATTTGCGAGGAATAGCCGTTCGTTTCGGGTGAGTTTGGTATTGCTCGCGCAGCCTGCGCTCCTTCTTGATATGTGCCTCTCCGACAACCTGGGAGGTGCTTCATGGACAAAACTTGTGCCACAGCCGCTGAGGCGGTTGCTGACATCGCAGATGGCGCGACACTGCTGGTCGGTGGATTCGGCTTATCGGGAAACCCCGAAAATCTGATTACGGCCTTGCATACCCAAGGAACCAAAAACATCACGTTGGTGAGCAACAATGCTGGGACCGACAACTGTGGTCTCGGTGTGCTGTTGCAGTCTCGCCAAGTGAAGACGATGGTGGGTTCTTATGTGGGTGAAAACAAAGAGTTTGAGAGGCAGTTTCTCGCCAATGAGTTGGAGGTTGAACTGTGTCCCCAAGGAACCTTGGCTGAACGGCTTCGAGCGGCGGGTGCGGGTGTTCCTGCTTTTTATACGCCCACAGGTGTTGGAACGTTGAGGGCGGAAGGCCGAGAGACCCGAGACTTTGATGGACGGACCTATCTGTTGGAGCGCGCCCTTCATGGCGACTATGCCTTTGTGAAGGCATGGAAGGGTGACACGCACGGAAATCTCATTTTCCGAAAGACGGCCCGCAACTTCAATCCGCTCGTTGCCAAAGCAGCGTGCATCACGATTGCCGAGGTTGAAGAGTTGGTGCCGGCAGGCGAACTTGATCCTGATTCAATCCACTTGCCTGGCATATATGTGCAGCGAATCATTCGTGGTGAGCAGTACGAAAAGTGGATTGAACAACGAACAACCCGTCCCCGAGAGGAGGTCTGAGATGCCGTTGAACCGTGACCAGATCGCAAAGCGCGTGGCTCAAGAATTAAGTGATGGCAACTATGTAAACCTTGGAATTGGTCTGCCCACATTGGTGGCCAATCACGTACCTGATGGTGTTGAGGTTGTTCTTCAAAGTGAGAATGGGTTGCTGGGAATTGGACCGTTCCCATACGAAGGTGAAGAAGATCCCGACCTCATTAATGCTGGGAAACAAACGGTCACCACCATTCCAGGTTCTGTGTTTTTCGACTCTTCGGAGAGTTTTGCAATGATTCGTGGTGGTCACATTAATTTGGCCATTTTGGGCGCGATGCAGGTTGCTGCCAACGGAGACATCGCGAACTGGATGATCCCCGGAAAAATGGTCAAAGGAATGGGCGGTGCGATGGATCTTGTGAACGGCGCCCAAAAGGTGATTGTCACCATGATTCAATGCAGCAAAGATGGTCGAAGCAAGTTGGTCGACGAGTGTTCCTTGCCGCTCACCGGAGTGGGATGTGTGGATGCCATCGTGACCGATATGGCTGTGATGGATGTGACAGAAGATGGTTTCGTGGTTCGTGAACTGGCTCCAGGCGTCACACCTGAGCAATTTTCAGCAGCGTGCGGCGGTCGGCATCGGTTTGCTGAGCAGTTGAAGACAATTCAGGTCTGAACTGAACGTTTAGAGCGCAGGATCTCTGAGTGAACTGGATTGTGGAGGAACAAACCATCCTCTGAATCCCAATGTTGTGTTGAAAAATAGGGCAGTTTCGGGAATCAGGCCGATGACGGGTGCGATGTCCAAATACAGATCGAATGGTTTGTCGTCGAAGTTGATGCTTGCTGCCCCCACGACGCGTACACCTAGACCCGTGTCATCGTTGTTGCTGACGCCTAAATTAAGAGTCGGACCCGCTCCTGTGGCCAGATCGATGGTGACGATACTTTCACTTGGTTGGACCTTGTAGAGGCTGTACAGAAAGTCACAATGGGCATGCATTTTAGCGTCTTGTAAGCTCCAGCCCAATACCCCCGCCATCGTNAAGGTTTGCATGGGGCGATGGGCGATGGCGATACCCATAGGGTCCCCAACAGCGAGCCCAAGACCGAGTCCTTCCGGTCCATCTGCTATTGGGATTTTCTGCGCAATTTGGGGGAGTCCAGGTGCTGGAATTTCCGGCAACTCTGGTTGTGCATTGGCTTCGTCTCCAAGTAATGAGACGAGGCCCAACAGTAGAATGAAGTTTGTGAGTTTCATAAGTGATCTTGTACCACGCTTCAGACTTGGGCTGACCGCACGAGCCAATGGTGCTATCAGTTTCACTGCGACACCTTCATCGTTAGGAGCGAGTCATTATGGGACGGATGTTTGAGGCGCGCAAAGCGACCATATTCGCGCGCAACAATCGTATGGCCAAGGCATTTACCCGTGTCAGCCGTGAGATTGCGGTTGCGGTGAAGGCTGGTGGGCCGAATCCAGATGCCAACCCTGCATTGCGCCGAGCCATTCAAAATGGACGCTCTGTCAGCATGCCGCGGGAAAAGATCGAAGGTGCTATCAAGCGTGCCTTGGGTCCGGATACGGCTGACTATCAAGAGGCTTTCTACGAAGGATATGCGGAGCATGGAATTGCTGTAATGGTTGTCGCCTCTACGGATAATCCGGCGCGCACGGCGGCAAATGTCCGTTTGGCCTTTCGTAAGAATGGCGGAAATATGGGGGCAACGGGGTCTGTCGCCTTCATGTTCAACCGCATGGGTGTATTTCGAATCAAGCCGGAAAATGTTCCAGATCCCGATGAATTGGAACTCGAGATGATCGACCATGGTCTTGAGGAAATGGGTGAAAGCACGGACGACAACGATGAAGATGTGTTCGTGTTGCGGTGTGCTTTCGAAAACTTCGGAACACTTCAGGATGGCATTGAAAACGCAAAGATCGAGGTGGCATCGACCGCGCTTGAGCATGTGGCTGAAACCTTGATGGAACTATCAGACGAGCAGGCTGAAAGTGTCATGAAGATGGTGGCTGCACTGGAAGCGGATGACGACGTGCAACACGTGTTTCACAACTTGGCCTAAATCTTAGCGGCGCTCTGAATTGCGCTGAATGCGTCCGGAAGTGGTGTCTTTGAGTTGCTCCCATAGGGTATCAACCTGCTCTGTTGGGACGGCAACGGTATGGGTGACATTGGCACCAAATACTGCATTCCCTGATTGCAAGCCCAGCCCCCTTAGAACGCCTTCTACCAACCCCTGATCGCTGTACGTATATTCAATCACAACAGGTTGGGTCTCGATGACCTCGATGATTTCAGCCTGCTCGATGGCGGTTCCTGCTGTGCCTCCGTATGCTCTGATCAGTCCTCCCTTTCCCAGTTTTGTTCCACCAAAATACCGAGTGACGACAATCACAACACCTCGAAGTTTAGCGCCATCGATATGGGCCAAGATGGGCGGGCCTCCTGTCCCACCAGGTTCACCATCATCGGATGTGCGGAAACCGAGATCTCCGGACTGTAGGCGCCAAGCGAAACAGTGATGTCCTGCATCCGGAAACCTGTCGCGGACTGTTGCAATGAATGCCAAGGCTTCCTGTTCTGATTGGACCGGCGCGGCATCTGCAAAAAATCTTGAGCGTTTGATCGGATCCACTTCGATGTGAACCGGTGCGCGTAGGGTCAAATAGCTGGGCATATTGGGTCGTATGATGAGGGTCGGAAAGTGTGTGCGTTGGCCAATGATGCCATATGCGCGTGACGAATAGCGTTTGAGATAGAGGGGCCGCTTTGGTCGAATGATCTTGACACCCTCGGTGTGACTTCGTAGGAGCCATTCCTATTCGAAGGAGGCTGTTCATGGAAGCGCACCGTTTTGAGGCGGATGTCCGTCAAATTTTGCACTTGGTCACACACTCTTTGTACTCAGATAGGGACATTTTCCTTCGAGAGTTGATCAGCAATGCCAGTGATGCACTGGACAAGGCACGGTTTTCAGGACTGCAGCAAGATGACCTTCGGTCGATCGAGGGCGAACCCAGCATTCAGGTTTCGTTCGATGAAGAAGCGGGAACCATTACGATTTCGGATGATGGGATTGGCCTGACAGAAGCAGAGGCCATCGAACANTTGGGTACCATTGCTCGGTCAGGAACCAGTGCATTTGCAGAAGCCCTAAAAGAGAAAGGCGAGAATCCTGATCAGCTGATCGGGCAGTTCGGTGTTGGCTTTTATTCGGCCTTTATGGTGGCAGATGAAGTGACAGTCGACAGCCTTTCAGGGCAGCCAGATAGTGCGGCAATTTGTTGGAAATCCGATGGGGGCGAGGGCTATGAACTGACGCCAGGAACCCGGAGTGAGCGTGGTACTTCAATTACGTTGAAGCTTCGCGAAGATGCCGCTGAATACACCAGTGCCGATAAACTTCAGGCCATCGTTCGTCAGTACTCGGACTTTGTGCCATGGCCCGTTCTTGTGGAGGGCGAGCAGGCCAATCAGGCCAAGGCGCTGTGGTCTAAGTCTCCGAGCGAAGTGACCGACGAAGAGTACGAAGAGTTTTACAAGCATGTGTCCCATGACTGGCAAGGCCCACTCATGAAGCTTCATATTCGTGCGGAAGGAACGCTTCAGTTCAATGCAGTGCTGTTCATTCCAAAACAGCGTCCTTGGCAGCTTGATCGCATGGATTTCAAAGTCGGAATGCAGTTGTACCAGCGTGGCGTCAAGATTCTTGACCATGCGGATGTTCTGCTCCCTCGTTTCCTTCGTTTCGTGACCGGTGTGGTGGATGCCCCTGATCTCGACTTGAACATGAGTCGTGAGATTTTGCAGCAAACGCCCATGGTTCGGGCCATCCAAAAGCAGATCACCAAGAAGGTGTTGAAGCACATCAAAGCGCAGGCAAAATCAAGCCCTGAAGAGTACGCTGGCTTTTGGGGAGAGTTTGGACACATTGTGAAAGAGGGCGTGCATGACGACAACAGTGGTTCCAAAGAGTTGATCACTGACCTTCTTCGCTTCGAAACCACCAAGTCTGAAGGTGCTTTCCGGTCTTTGGCTGAAATCAAAGAGGGCATGATTGAGGGGCAGGATTCGATTTGGTACTACACGTCCTTGGACAAGGATCGGATGATGACGGCCCCTGTTTTAGAGGGCTTCCGCAAGCGCGACTGGGAAGTGTTGTTGATGTCTGATCCTGTCGACGAATGGGTTGCAACATCGATTTCAGAATTTGATGAAGTGCCATTAAAGAGCATTACCTCTGGCGAACTTCCGGAAGATGAAGAGCAGGACGCAGAGGTGAAAAAGGCACGCGATGAGGCGACTCCACTGGTCACTTGGATGGGCGAGATGCTTTCCGATGATGTGGCGGAAGTTCGTTTGTCGAGCCGACTCACGGATAGTCCTTCTGTTCTTGTGGACCAAGAGGGTGCGATGAGTTCCAATATGGAACGAATCCTGAAAGCAGCCAATCAGGAAATGGGTCCGGGAGCCAAGCGGGTTTTGGAAGTCAACCCGGATCACACATTGGTGAAGACATTGGCCAAGTTGAACAACGATGGCCAAACGGGTTTGGAGCCATTTGCTCGCTTGTTGCTCGATCATGCGGCCATTGCAGAGGGACGTTTGGATGACCCGGCAGGCTTTGCCAATCGGCTCCAGGTCTTGATGTCGAAGGCAGCAAGCAGCATGGACGTCCAGACGAATTCATAAGCATCGATANCGCGGGTGTGGGGGTATGGGGCTTGGCTTCAGGTTCCTGCGCTGGTGGTGTTGCTCGCCGTCGCTGGTGTCCCTTGGGCTTCGGTGGGGTTAGGCAGAAGTTGGAGGCGACAATGGGCGAACACCTATACACGCACATCGATCCGCCCAATCAGCGGCATCTTGATCAAATCTGTGGTTTGTTGGACCGGGATGGCGTGATCGCTATGCCTGCAGGCACCAGTTGGGCATTTTGTTGTGATGCATCCAGCAAAAAGGGTGTCCGACGACTGATGGGGCTGAAGCCAGCCCGTGACGAAAAGAAGCCGATGTCTCTGATTTGCAGCAGCATTTCCATGGCTACAGAAATGGCAAGCGTGGACGGTCATGCATTCAAAACATTGAATCGGATCGTTCCAGGTCACTTCACAGTTCTGCTCAAATCCAGTCGCACTTTGCCAAAGATATTGAAGAACAAACGTGAGGTTGTGGGTCTGCGTGTCCCCGACGAACCCATCGCTCAGGTGGTCATCGAGCAGTTTGGCCGTCCCTTGGTGGCCACGTCGGTTCCACCCGACAAGGATGGTCGCTTGTTGACCATGGGCTACCAGATTGTGGAAGCTTTTGGTGACCGTTTGGATTTGGTGGTGGATGTGGGTAATGAACTTGAAGGACTGGCCACCACGATTCTTGATTTGACCCAAGGTGATGTCCAAGTCATTCGTGAAGGGGCTGGCGACCTCTCGCTGCTCTGAGGATTCAGAATGCGCATCAACTGGTACCCGGGCCACATGAACAAGGCCCGCAGAGAGATTGGCAAGGTCATGCCGAAAGTCGATCTTTTGATGGAGGTCTTGGACGCTCGGATTCCGATGAGCAGCGAGAACCCGTTGATTCCCCCTTTGCGGGGTGACAAACCGTTCATCAAGATTCTCAACAAAGCAGACTTGGCCGATCCGAACCTCACGGCTCAGTGGGTTCGCCATCTGGAAAAACAACCGGGTGTAAAGGCGATTCCTATCCAGAAGGATCGGATTTCAGAAGTGAAGGGTCTCGTGACTCTTGCTCGTAAAATGGTGCCTGAGCGGCGGCCCGGTGGACGTCCAATGATGGCGATGATTTTGGGAATTCCCAACGTCGGGAAATCGACACTGATCAACACCATGATTGGTCGTGCCATCGCCAAAACAGGCAATAAACCCGCGGTCACACAGCAACAGGCACGCATCAAGCTTGGGAAGGACTTTGTGCTGTTGGATACCCCTGGATTCCTTTGGCCTCGTTTAGATCCTCCCGAGTGTGGCTATCGGCTTGCAGTGACCGGGGCCGTCAAAGATGCTGTCATTGAGTTTGATGACATTGCTTTTTTTGCCGCAGAATTCATGATCAAGACCTATCCATCACTGCTTTCGGTCAAGTACAAACTGGACGTCATTCCGGACACTCCACTGGAGTTGTTGGAAGCCATTGCCGCCAAACGAGGCTGTGTCGGAAAGGGTGGGGTGGTAAACCTTCACAAGGTTTCAGAACTGTTTATTCGTGAACTGCGTTCTGGGACCATGGGCAGGCTCAGTATGGAGCGTCCGTAGCTTCTACATTCGGGAGACGTTGTTGCCACTGGCATTCTTCGGGTGAATGCGGTTTGCCACTCGTTCCAGCAGTTTCAGAAGCGCCATTTTTAGTTCATGTTTCGACAATCGTTTCATTGGGACTCCAAATGATGTCTATCATTGGGTTAGCTGGACGGCGGACAAGGGACCATGACAACTCAATCTAAACCATTGCCGATGACGCGAGAAGAGGCGGGCCACAAAGATCTGGATGTGATCTTGGTGACCGGTGATGCTTATGTGGACCATCCAGGTTGGGGCGTTGCGGCCATTGGACGATGGCTGGAAGGTCATGGGTTTTCGGTTGGAATCATCTCTCAGCCAGACTGGAACGACCCTGAAGCATTCCGAGTATTGGGCCGTCCCCGTTTGTTCATGGGCATCACAGCCGGAAATATGGACACCATGGTGAACCTGTACACGGCGTCCAGACGGATCCGCTCGACAGATGCGTATTCGCCGGGTGGGCGTACGGGGATGCGTCCTGACCGAGCAACGATTCCCTATGTGTCTCGTGCCAGACAAGCACAGCCCGGTGTTCCCATCGTGGTCGGTGGCATTGAGGCATCTCTTCGTCGCCTGGTTCACTATGATTTTTGGCAAGATAAAATGCGGGGTTCCATCCTGCTGGACTCCAAGGCAGATTTGCTTGTTTTCGGAATGGGCGAGTTGCCGATTGTAGAGATCGCACAGCGTTTGCGTGATGGTAAGTCCATCAAAGATTGTCGAGACATTCCAGGGACTGCTTACGCATTGGGTGGAAAAGAAAGTGTTCCAGAGGGCGAGCATGTCGAAGTGCTTCCATCGCTTGCCGAGTGCAAGGCAGACCGGCGTGCATTGGGGCGAGTGACCCTTCATATGTACCGGGAGTCAAACCCTCATTGTGCAAAGACTTTGGTTCAGCTTCATGGCAGTCGCTGGGTGGTTCAAAATCCGCCAGCCCGACCGTTGGAAACAGCGGAGATGGACAGGTTGCATGAGATGCCATTTACGCATCAGGCACACCCTTGCTATCGGAAGCCAATCCCTGCTTTGCAGAGTATTGCTGGGTCGGTGACTGTGAACAGAGGCTGTTCCGGTGGGTGTAGTTTCTGTGCATTGACCATCCACCAGGGAAAAGACGTCACCAGCCGGTCCACGGAAAGTGTTCTTCGTGAAGTGGCGAGCCTTCCTCAGCGGAAAGGCTTCAATGGCATCGTGACCGACCTGGGCGGACCGACGGCCAATATGTTTCATATGAAATGCAACAGTGCCGCCGCCAACGCCGTATGCCGTCGGGTGAGTTGTCTTCACCCTGTGCGTTGCAAACATTATGGGACGGACCATAAACCGTACTTAAACCTGCTCCGCAAAGCTCGGAATCTACCGGGAATCCGCCGCGTTTATGTGAACTCGGGGATTCGGTATGACCTGGCTGCACTCGACGATGAGTTTGTAGAAGAACTGGCAGCGCACCACGTTCAAGGTCAGCTTTCCGTGGCGCCCGAGCATGCTTCTTCAGCGGCCCTGCAAATGATGCGAAAACCCAAAGTCGAGTACTTCGATGATTTCATGAGGCGGTTTCGTGAGAGCAATGAAAAGGCAGGCAAAGAACAGTACGTGGTTCCATATTTCCAATGTGCGCACCCAGGTGTAGGTCCAGAAGAGACGATTCAACTGGCTCAGTACATGAAGCAGTCAGGGTTGCGCCCCAGACAAGTTCAGATGTTCATGCCGACGCCGGCAACCATTGCGACGGCGATGTACGTGTCCGGTCTCGACCCTTACACCAAGAAGTCGGTGTTTGTGGCACGGGGGGACAGGGAGCGTTCCAGGCAGCGGGCTTTGCTGTTTTATTGGAAGAAAGAGGAATGGCCGCATGTGCGGGAAGCACTGACTGCATGGGGGCGAAAAGACTTGATTGGAAATGGCCCCGATTGTTTGGTTCCTCCGGGTGCGGCCTATGGGGCTTGGACCCGATGGAAGCGGAACAGCAAGAGTGTTCGTTTCGACACGCATATGGGCTTGCAGGTTGAACGGGCGCGAAAGTACGAGGAAGATGAGCAGAACTGGGAAGCGGTATCCACGTCGGGTGGCTGTTGAAGCGAACCCCATAAAGTGCGTGGAAGTGAGTCTGCGGATACTCTGGGTCTATGTCGGATTTACACGACCAACTTCGGGCGAAATTTGGTGCAACGGTGGAACCCACCGCTTCGGCTGCACAGGTGTATGAAGATCCTTTGAGCAACGATGTGTTGCAGGACTCTTCTTGGGTCTCAATGTTGCTTCCTCTTGCCCGTGGCGTGAACGTAAAAGCCCCAAGCCGCCCTTCGTTTGAAGCGGCCAAGCAGTTGCATGACCGGGTTTCAAAACAGCTCAAAACAGCCGGTCGCAATCGTGAACGAAAAGCGTTGAATGACGAACGTTCTCGGTACACCAAGAAACGAGAAAAAATCGTCTGGACACGCCTGAAACAGATGCTTGAAAAAGCGGGGGTTTCTGAGAAAATGTACCGTTCTTTGAAGCAGGGAAAGATGGATCCAGAGCGTGTTTTGAAGCGTGCGATGCGCGTTCAAGATCGTCTTGCAACGATGAGCAACGCCGAGGTCAAGGCGGCATTGCAGGGTCAGTAGGTCTCCATGGGATCGAGACTGGCTCTTCCCGTAGATGACGTATTGGGCGAGTTGGCATCGCTTTTGGCCACCCACGATTCTGTACTCATCTGCGCTCCACCGGGTTCGGGAAAAACAACCCGTGTACCCCCTGCCGTACAGAAAATGGTGGGTCAACAAAAAGTCCTTTTGCTGCAGCCACGGCGGATTGCGGCCCGCTATTCGGCACACAGAATCGCCCATGAAGAGGGTTGTGCGATTGGAAGTCGTGTGGGCTACCGAATCCGCTTTGAAAACCGGACGAGTTCCGAGACGAAGATTGAGGTCATTACCGAAGGATTGCTGACGCGAAAGCTACAGTCTGATCCGTTTTTGGATGGGGTTGGGGCCGTCATTCTTGATGAGTTCCATGAACGCTCCATACACTCTGACTTGGCCTTGGCATTGCTTCGCGAAGTACAGCAGGATGCCCGACCGGATCTGAAAATTATTGTGATGTCGGCGACATTGGATGTATCGCCGATTCAACAGTTCTTCGGCGGTGAATCGAAGTGTCCAGTTCTTCGTGCAGAAGGAAAAATGTACGACGTGAAGATTTCCTATGATGAGCGGACGGATGATCGGCCCATCGAAGTCTGTGTTGCTGCGGCGGTACATAGAATGTTGGCAACAGAGTCTGACGGACATGTGTTGGCCTTCATGCCGGGCGTAGCAGAGATTGAGCGATGTATGGAGCGACTGAATGGAAGCCTTCCAGATGGTGTGCAAGTGCTGCCGCTTCATGGGCGTTTGAAGGGCGAAAAACAGGATCGTGTGCTTCAGTCTTCTGTGGGCAGAAAGGTGATTTTGTCGACGAATATTGCCGAGACATCACTCACGATTGATGGGGTCACGGGTGTCATCGATACAGGATTGGTTCGTCAGCCCAGGTTTGATCCCCGTTTGGGTGTGGAAAGACTGGAGACTGTTTTCCATTCGCAGGCTTCCGCCGTTCAGCGTTCCGGTCGAGCCGGCCGTACACGTGCAGGTCATTGCCATCGGCTTTGGACGCCACAAGCACATGCGCTGCGAGAAGCGCATGCCGCCCCTGAAATATGTATGGCGGATCTCACTTCCACCATATTGCAGTTGTATGCCTGGGGGGCTCGGCCAGAGCGCTTTCAGTGGTTTGAAGCCCCACCTTCTGGGGTGATCGCGACGGCAGAAGCGTTGCTGGTTCAACTGGGAGCCCTTGAGGGTACGCCGGTCCAACTCACAAACCTTGGCCGTCAGTTGGCCCAACTTCCGATTCATCCCAGACTGGGAAGAATGATCATTGAAGGAAAGATGCTGGGGGTGTTGAACGAGGCTGCCGCTGCTGCGGCTTTGGCCAGTGAACGAGACCCGTGGTCCCGCTCCGAGGGTATTTCGGGCGATTTGCTTCAGCGGTTGAGNTGGATTGATTCACAAGGTCGTACCGGAGCAGACCCTCGGGCATTGTCCATGGTGCGCAGGGTGCGGGACCAACTGGTTCAGGTCGGTCGAAAGCTATCCATTGATGAGCAGCGGGGTGATGCCAGTGTGGAGACATGCGTGGTGGATGCATTGATCACGGGTTTTCCTGATCGGGTTGGTTTGCGCCGAGCATCTTCTGGGCGTGGGCTTCTGCTGTCCAGTGGCTCTGGAGCNGATTTGGCCCCAGGNGTTGTNTGTGGTGATTGCTTTGTGGCGGTTGTGCTGACCGCGGGCAGAAAAGGTTCTGTTCCGTGGGTCCGGGTGACTGCAGATGTGGATCCGGAACGGTTGGCACAGGACTGGGTGGACGAATCGGTGTTTGATCTGGAACGAGAGGCTGTGGTCTATCGACGCGTTCGTCGTTTTGGCGCATTGGTGTTGGAAGAAAAGCCATCCCATCATTCAGCGCCACCAGCGGATGTCAGTGCTGCACTCTTGGGTGCGGCAATAACNCGGTTCAAAAGTGTAATAAGTCTGGATAAGGATGTTGATTGGTTGTTGGGCAGGATGGGCTTTTTGTTGTCTGTTCGACCAGAGCTTGAATCACCGGAATGGATGTCTGATTTGTCGGTTTTGTTGCCCCAATGGTGTGAAGGGCGTCGTTCATTCGCTCAACTGAGGAAGATCGACATTGCATCTGACTTGAAGGCCCGGTTGCCGTGGTCATTTCGTGCTTTATTGGATGAAATCGCTCCGGAACGAATGAATGTCCCAAGTGGGACTTCTGTACGTTTGGAGTACCCTTTGGGTCAGGCTCCCGTTTTATCTGCCAGGATTCAGCAATTGTTTGGGATGATGAGCACCCCACGGTTGGGTGGGGTCCCATTGACCGTGCATTTGTTGGCGCCAAATGGAAGACCCGCACAAGTCACGCAGGATCTGCAGAGTTTTTGGGCCCATACATATATGGATGTTCGGAAGGACCTTCGAGGTCGCTACCCCAAACATGCTTGGCCTGAAGACCCTTCAAAAGCCATTCCAGAAAACAGACCGCGTAGACGCCGTTGAGCCACCCTCTTTATAGGGTTCCTTCTTTCAATCGTCGGTCGATCACAAAGGGGCCGAACGGGAAAAATGACGCAATCATTGGGATGGCCGCTTGGCGGATTGTCCATCCTTCACTGTGCTTGGCATCCAATAAAGTGAAGCAAAACACGACGAATAACAGTCCGTGAATCATGCCAACATGACGCACCAATGTGGGGTCTCCCCAGATGTATTTTAGAGGCATGGCCACGAACAATAATATGATGAAGGAGAGTCCTTCGATCATTCCCGTGAGTCGTAAACGTCCAATTGGTGAAGTCAGCATAAACGATACGTATCGAGCCAATTGAAGGTCATCCACTCAGAAATTTGAAAGAAAAAATGATTGTTGATGAAACTTTTTACCGGGGTCGTCCTTGATGGGTTGTGAGTCCAAACGGACGACAAACCCAACCAAATGGAGATGACCCATGTATACGAACAATTCAATTCTACTTTCGGCCCTTTTTCTTTCGGCTTGCGGAAACACACAAGATGCGCCCATCAATATCGTGAACGAGATTATGAACGACATCACGATTGAAGATGATTGCTGTGGTTGTGATGATCCGTGTGCCGAAGACAATCCATGTGATGACGAAGATACGGGTGATGACGGTGATACGGGTGATGACGGCGATACCGGTGAACCAGTCGATGAGTATGTTGATTTCGAAGAGTCCCGTGAAGCCAGTTTAGATCTTGAAGTCAATCAGGTTGACGTGGCGTTCCTGTTGGACACTACATCTTCTATGACAGGTACAGCGAATGCGATGGCCGATGAGTTCGGTGACATTGTGACCGACTTGAGCGGTACGATTGCGGACGGTGGATATGGTTTCGCAACCTACGATGACTATAACTACGAAGGCATGGGCAGTTCTGTTGACCGTCCATTCATCTTGCGTCAGCAAATGTCGACCGATGATGCTTTGGTTCAATCCGCCCTGGATGCCATTGTCATGCACTCGGGTGCCGACTGGGCCGAGTCAGGAATGGAAGCGTTGTATCAGGGCCTGACAGGCATTGGATACGACCAGAATGGAGACGCTGTGTTCGATGCAGCTACTGATGTGTTGCCATTTTACGCCGACATTGACGATGTGTTCAGTGGTTCAGAGGCAGGCACCTACAACTCAGTAGTTACAGGCTCTGGTGTGAACGGTGGCTATGGCTTCCGCGATGGTAGCTTGCCCGTCATTGTCTACGCTACGGATGCTCCACTTCGTGATCCGGATGCTGGCTTTAGCGTACCTACAACTGCGAGCTACACAGCAGGTGCAACCGATGTTGCTGATGCAGCAAACGATATCGGCGCTCGCCTTATCGGTGTGGCAACAGGTTCCGGTGCAGCCAGCGCTCAAATGACGGACTTGGCGACTGCAACGAACTCGATGTACGAAGCGGATGCTGATGGCCTGATTGATGACCCACTGGTCTTCACTTGGACTGGAAGCTCAGCCACATTCCGCGACACTGTTGTGGATGCCATCGAGGGAATGTTGGACAACGTGACATTCACTGAGGTCACAGCAGAGGTAGTTGGAAATACATACGGCTTCGACACTGTGGTAAGCCCAGCGTCCTACTCCAACGTCACCGTCGGCTCAGCCCCAGTCTCTCTGAACTTCGGGGTTGATATCAGCGGAACAGTTCCAGCCTCAGATGTGGACCAAACGTTCCCAATGACACTGGAAATCTATGGTGACGGAAGCACTCTGCTCGGCACACAGGATGTAACAGTGGTGGTCTTGGCAACCCTGTAGACTCAACCATTACAACAGGCCCCCGCCTTCACACCGAAGGCGGGGGTTTTTATTTGGATCGCTTTCGCCACCGACTGGTAGCATGCGAATACTGTGAATGACTCATCCAACTTTTTTGTCCGGAATGCGCGATGGGTTGCCATGCTCATTTCCACTGTGGTGGGAATCTACGCGGTGGAGTTTGGCTTGCGCCAAGTCTACCCAACCTTGCCCAGTATTTCGGCACTTCAGGGATCTGATTTTCGTCTGGAACGATTGGTTGATCTGGCTGAAGACCCAGACCTAAGTTTGTGTCATGAAGTTCGAACTTTTCTTTCTCATCGCTCTCGGTGGATCAGTCCGGGTGCGGCTTCTGGTGTTCATTTCTCTGCACTCCAAAATGTCAGCATGGACACCGAAGGTATTGTTCAGAGCTTTGGTAGTCTGGGAAACAATGACGCTCGGCGTTTATGGCTGGCCGGAGACTCGTTGGCGTATGGTTTGGGGGTCAACCCAGAAGAGAGTTTTGGTACTCATCTTGCTGGCCGGGTCACAAGGCACACTGGGGGACAGGTACAGTTGCGCAATCTGGCAGTCCCAGGCGCGGGCTATTGCACGGTCGTCCAGCGGGTCGCCGCAGTTTTAAAACATCACTCACCCGATGTTGTGTTGTTGGTTTTATCTGCCGATGATTTGGAAGAGCGACTGATGCTTCAAGTGGACGGAAAGTTGGTGGCGCCTCCTGATTTGGCGACCAACCGCATGGTGCGATGGATGGTGAACCGTTCGTGGTTTGCCAACCTATTGTGGTTCCGGTTGGCGGCATTGTCGGAACTTGCCAAGGGAGAGCGAAGTCGATTTGTGGGGGCTGCTACGAAAGAAGGCTTTCGTACTGCAATGACTGTGTTGAATCGGCGGGTCACTTCCATGGGTGGACGGTTGGCTGTTGCCATTGTTGAACCCCCCGGCATGCCTCTTTGTCGGGGCGCCCTTGCGCAGGAGCGCTGTGGTTGGCTTCAAGAGGACATATCCACCATGAGTACGCTTTTGACCGAAGCGGGTATTCAGCACCAGAAGATTGAAGGGATCTGGTCTGGGAGCTTGTCGGATATCGTTCCAAGAGAGCATTCCATGGTCAAACAAGGTTCGCTTGCCATGCACCCCAGTGCCGCAGGGCACAAGACCATTGCGGATTCGATTTGGCCCGTTCTTGAACAAGCACTTTGAAGGATTGAAGCCCAAGGAATCGGACAAGTGTTCCAATTTTCAGCGTGAGTTTTTGAACGAAGGGGTTCAGACTGCAGTACAATCGGTCAAACGTCGAGGGGGGTGTAGAGATGACACGCACATTGTTGATGGCTCTAATGCTGGTTTCATGTGGCGAGAAAGATGGGACCGATACATCTGGGTTTGAACCCGAAGGTCGGCCTGTATTGCCTGCCCCAGCAGCAGGTGATGGCTTTCAGATGGCATTGTATGGAACCGCACCCGCTTTTGAAGAGGTTTGGTTGTGCGAAGTGTACCCACTCCCTGTTGATGAGATCACTGCCGTACAGTGGATCGAGTACAACCAAAACGAGGGTACCCATCACTTTACGCTTTCTGCCCTCGGTTTTGAGCGCGGTTTGGTTCCGTACGGCACCTATGACTGCAACGATTTGTACAGTGATGATGAACTGATGCAAGAGGCCATCATGGTGTTTGGTGGTCAGGGTGAGGGGACCGGTGAAATGCACCTACCCGATGGCACGGTGGCAAACCTTCCTCCCACCATCGATGTTCTGCATGAGATTCACTATGTGAACCCAACGCCAGACGAGGTTGAAATTTACTCTGAAATCAACGCGTATACGGTGCCTCAGGATGCGGTTGAGAATTCGGTTTGGGGCGGTTCCGTTCGAGATGAGTACATCAATATTCCACCGGGTGAAGAGCATACTGAATGGACGCGTTGCTTGTTTAATGAAGACGTAGAGGTCTTGTTTTTGGCGGCTCACCAGCATGGGCTGGGAACCGAGTTCACCATTGCACCGTTTGATGGGGAAACAGTGGGTGAAGTCTTCTTTACCAATGATGATTGGCACACCCCAAAAATCACTCAGTACACCCCGCCGATGGTGGTTCCTGCTGGTCAGGGTTTTGAATGGACCTGTACCTGGAAAAACACCACCGATGAAATGGTGGTGTACGGCAATGAGTCTACGGACGAGATGTGCAACATGAGTGTGGTTCATACACCGTTTTCCATGACTGCGGCCTGCGAAGTGGTGGAGTCGAGTGACGGTGTGCTGTGGGACGGAAGCTAAAGGGTCAGGATTCTTTCCTTTTTTTCAAAAGGAAAGAAGAGAGACTGTCGTAAAATCCAACTTCATGTAGGATTCTTTCATGAAGTCTTGGCTCCTTTCCGAAGGCCGAACGCACACGAGTCCGGTCACATTCATGAATGCGATGTGCGAACAACTTGAATCTCAAGGTGTTGAGTTCTCACGTGTAAGCATCATGGTTCGCACGGTGCATCCAACCTATGAGTTTTTGGTTCTGATCCGAACGCCCGCTTCTATGAACGGGATGATGGTTTCAACGACTAAAAAGATCTATAGCCGCGAGCTTCATGACTTTGACCAGCATCACATCGAGCAGTTTTTGGTGGAGTATGGGCATACCGATGAAGCCACATTTGCTTCAAGCCCGTTCCAAGCCATCATCGATGGTAAAAGCATGGTGCGGTGTCGATTGCAGGACATAAATGGCGATGGCGAATATCCGATATTTAAGGATTTATTGGCTGTGGGCATGACGGACTACATGGCCATTCCTATCGACTTGCTGCCCCCGGACTACGGCATGATGAGTTTTTGCTCCGTATGTCCGGGTGGCTTTGAGGATGAACAGGTTGCTCTTCTTCAAGAGATTCAGCCCTTGGTGTCGATGCTGCTTTCACCGCTTCTGATGAGAGATGCATCTCAGTCCATCCTTGCTGCATATCTGGGTGCTGGACCCGCTCAAGAGGTGTATGCGGGCCGCATACAGTTGGGGAATGTAGAGGAGTTGGAAGCGGTCATTGGCTTTGTCGATATGCGTTCCTTTACTGCGACCACTCGGGTGGCAGAAGGTACACAGGTCATTCAAAGATTGAATGAGTTTTTTAGCGCCCTGAACATGGTTGTGACCGATGCGGGCGGATTAATTTTGAAGTTCATGGGCGATGGTGCGTTGGTGGTGTTTCCTCTAGGGGAGGACAAGACAGAGAATGTGGCCAAAAATGCGTTGGATGCGCACAAGCAGTTTCGTAAGCGGGTCAACGCCATCAATTCGGACAATGCCCAAGATCCATTGGGACCCATTGATTTTGGGATGGCTCTGCATATCGGAACCGTTTTGTACGGAAACATTGGGGCGCCAAACCGTCTCGATTTTACGGTGATTGGGCCTGCTGTGAACTTGGCCGCACGCCTTGAAGGCTTGTGTCCCCGGTTTGGGGTGGACATTGTGGTGAGCGAAGCATTTGCTCAGCTTTTACCGGATGTCTTTGAGGACATGGGAACACAGCGTGTTCGTGGTGTGGGAAATGACATTCGGGTCTTCCAGCAACGACCATAGCTGCCCACAGAGGGGTGGCTTTAGCGGCGCTTCTTAGGCTTGCTTTTCTTGGGTTTTTTACGAGGAGGCCCTTTTGCTCGTGCTGGTTTCTCGGGTCCGCGTAGCAGGCGCCTTCTGAGTTGTTCCATGTCGTCGGGAAGTGGTGACGTAAAGCGCATCTTCTCACCGGTCCGGGGGTGTTCAATGCCCAAGACGACAGCATGCAGACACACGCGTTCTGCTGCTCTGGCTGAAGTTGCATTTCCATACTTCTCATCGCCGATAATGGGAAACCCTCCTTCTGATAGATGGATTCGCACTTGGTGTGTTCTGCCTGTGTGGAGAACGGCTTCAACCAGAGAGATGCGTTTTCCTGCACGGCCCAGGTGCGTGAACATGGTTTTTGCGAATTTGGCATCCCGGGGTGGTTTGCCTTTGACGCTGCCGCGTCGACCTTCCCCGTCGAGTTGCATCAGATGATTGGACACAGTCCATTTGGACTCTTGGGGTGTGCCCAGAACCATGGCAACGTACCGCCGTTCCACGGAGTGAACTTCAAGCTGACTCTTTAGGTGGTGTTGGGCCTCAATATTTCGGGCCACCATCATCAGTCCTGAAGTGCCTTCGTCCAGTCGGTGAACAGCGAGGGCTGTGCCTCCGATGAGTTTGGAAACAAGGCCGACCACATTGAGGTGACCCCCTTCCTTTGCGGCTTTGACACTCAACAAACCCGATGGTTTCCACACGACGACCAAGTCATCATCTTTGTGGACAATCACCATGTCTCGACCCGGTGTGAGTCGGGCGGCAGTCGGGCGGTATTCGACCGCATGTGCTTCGACTTCTCGGCCGGCATCTGAGGTGGGAATACCGTGGACAAACACCTTCCCGGAGCCCATGGCTTTTCGTGCTGCAGCACCTTTTAGATCGAGGGCAGCGAGATGATCGGATAGTCGCATGGGGAGAGTCTATCGTGACGGGCCACTTTCGGTGTGCGTTAGGGTCGGTATGGAGGGTTTGATGCGCTATCTACACACCATGATTCGGGTGTACGACTTGGACGCAGCCGTGCATTTCTTTTCGTTATTGGGTCTGAAAGAAACACGACGAAGAGATTCTGAAAGAGGTCGCTTCACCTTGGTGTTTTTGTCGGCTGGCGACGACCAAGCGGAATTGGAACTGACGCACAATTGGGATGAAGAGTCGCCCTATTCTGGGGGCCGAAACTTTGGTCATTTGGCCTATGCGGTCGATGATATTTATGCGGTGTGCAGTCACCTACAAGACAACGGGGTGACCATTTTGCGTCCACCTCGCGATGGTCGTATGGCCTTTGTGCGTTCCCCAGACCAGATCTCTGTGGAACTGTTGCAGGATGGCGAAGCGTTGCCCATACAAGAGCCTTGGGCAAGCATGGCCAGCCAGGGAGAATGGTAGAGATGGCACACGAACTTGATGCCGATGATTTGGCTGCGATCACTGATGCGACAGTGGGGCATTACGATGCCAGTTCTGCATCTTTTTGGGAGGGCACCAAAGACCACGATGTATCCCAAAACATTTCAGCATTGCTGCAATCCATTGAAGGGGAAGGGCCGCACACGATCTTAGATTTTGGGTGTGGACCCGGTCGAGATTTGGCCACATTTAAAGCGTTGGGTCATAGCCCCATTGGACTGGAAGGCTCTCCGAACTTTTGTGAAATGGCTCGGGAGTACTCAAAGTGTGAGGTCTGGAATCAAAACTTCTTGAAGCTTCAATTGCCCACAGAGTTCTTTGATGGTGTGTTTGCCAATGCAACGATTTTTCATGTGCCCGCACAGGAACTCCCCCGTGTTTTGGGTGAATTACACGGGGCATTGAAGAGTGGTGGGATCTTTTTTTCTTCCAACCCACGGGGTGCAAATCAAGAGGGTTGGAATGGGGACCGGTATTCGAGCTACCATAATTTAGAAGCTTGGACCTCGTTTATGAACGACGCGGGCTTCACGCTTGTGGATTATTATTTTCGGCCAGCGGGTTTGCCACGTGAAGAGCAGCCATGGTTGGCGAGCATATGGCGCAAGACCGGATAAATAGGGGCCGTAGTACCAACAGGTGGGGACAGTCATGACTTTGGATGTCGATGTGTGTTTAGGACAGCTGGAGAACGCGATCCGGGGTGAACGCGCGCAGTTGATGGCGCATCCGGTGTACCGTTCGATTGGTGATGCTGAAACACTCAAAGTGTTCATGGAACACCATGTGTTTGCTGTGTGGGATTTCATGACGGTCGTAAAACGTCTTCAGTTTGACCTGACATCGCTGCACCCAAACCTTTGGATGCCAAGCCCTCATCCCATCGCGACCCGCTTCGTGAATGAGATTGTATTGGGCGAAGAGTCGGACGAGGTCGAACCAGGCGTCTACATGAGTCATTATGAGCTGTATTTGGGTGCCATGAGAGAGGCTGAGGCGAGTACGGAGCAGATCGAAAGTTTTATGACCCAATTGCAGCAGGGCGAACGTCCGCTCACCGCCCTGGGTCGCGTTCGCATCTCTGAGAGCATTCGCACTTTTGTAAAGCACACCTTGGGGTCCATCCAAGGGAAGCCTCACGAAGTGGCGGCTTGTTTTGTGTATGGGCGGGAAGATACCATCCCGGACATGTTCACCCGACTCTTGCGGACCTTGGATGGGGACATCAGCGAAAACCACATCCGTGATCGAATCCGTTCAATGACAGGTCAGGAACAGGTGGTTGCTCGGCATACCAAGACGCTTGAGTCTAGTCAGCCAGATGAACGACCATATGCATCGTTGCGCCTATATTTGGAGCGACACATTGCGCTGGATGGTGAAGAACATGGCCCCATGGCCAAGAAGTTGTTGACTGGACTGTGTGGGACCGACGAACAGCGTTGGCAAGAAGCTGAAATTGCAGCCAAGGGTGCAATCGCTGCGAGAATGGTGTTGTGGGATGGAATTATGGCGGCCATTGAGCAGCTCAGCCCATCAGCTGTGCCAACTGATTCAGAATCGCCACAGCTGAACCTTCGTTGAGTTGTTTCTTTGAGTTCGTGACCAGTTCGCGACCCAAGACATTGGCACCCAAGTGAGCCATTTGAAGGCGCATGGCCATGGTGACTTTGGTGCCGCCACCGCCTGAATGGGTTGCAAGCGCTGTGGGTTGACCGTTGAATAAACGGCGAAAGTCTGAAGAGGCGACGGAGAGCCAAGCGATGGTGTTGGTCAACGTGGGCGGTATCGAACCGTTGTATTCAGGGGCCACCATAAAGTAGGCGGATGCCCGTTCGAACTGCGCATGTACAGTGGCGAATGTTTCAGGTTCGCCCGCAGCTTCTGCTTGGGGGCTGTACAGGGGAAGTCCCACTTCTGTGAGGTCCAAGACTTCGGCTTCTATGTTTTGTTCTTGGGCCAGCGCCTGGAGTCGGTGGGCCAGGTTCAAGTTTTTTCCACTGCTGGCAGCACAGATAAGCAACATGATTTCTCCAAGTTGATCGGATCCTAATGCGGCAAGTCTACCGAAAACATGTCACTGTATCTAAGGAATGTACTGAGTGATGTGTGCGTTTTGGGTCGGGAGGTCGAATGCCTGTGCTTGTTGTTTGGATGCTCGCCATGCTTGCATGTGGTGGTTCATCTCATGCAGAAGGTTTCGTCTCGCCGCGGTCGGACGCCATTCAGAAAGACGATGCAGAGTGGAAAAAGCTGCTTACTCCTGAGCAATACTATGTGCTTCGAAAGCAAGGTACGGAGCGGGCGTTTAGCAGCGAGCTTTTGAGTCAAAAAGCGAAGGGTGTGTACGCATGTGGTGGGTGCAAACTGGAGCTGTTTTCATCTGCGGATAAATTCAGGTCGGGCACCGGCTGGCCCAGCTACACGCGGGCGATTGCCGATGATGCTGTGGGCCGTCGTACGGATGGGAGTTTGGGCATGGCCAGAACGGAAATCGTCTGCAACCGGTGTGGTGGACATTTGGGGCATGTATTTCCGGATGGGCCACCCCCGACGGGTGAACGATTTTGTGTGAATGGAGACGCACTTGTCTTTGTTCCAAGGAGTAAGAAATGAGGTGGATGGTTCTGCTGTTCCTTTGGGGGTGTGGAGATGCCGCAGTGGCGACTGCACCGACGGTACAGCCCGCACCCGTGCAGCAAGGTCAGGCTGAAGCGGTGTTTGCGGGTGGGTGCTTTTGGTGTATGGAAGCGCCCTTCGACAAAGTGGATGGCGTGATTTCCACGGAGTCTGGCTACACCGGTGGTGTAGAAGAAGGCCCCACCTACCATGCGGTGGCTTCGGGCAAGACCAGTCACTTTGAGGCTTTGCGAGTGGTGTATGACCCCACCAAGGTGAGCTATTCGCAGCTACTCACGGTGTTTTGGCACAACATTGATCCCACACAAGACAATGGTCAGTTCTGTGATCGTGGCGCTCAATATCTTTCCGCGATTTTTGTGGGCAATGATGCAGAGCGAAAGCTGGCGAAAGAATCATTGGCTTTGGTGCAGAAGCAGCTCAAAGAGTCGATTGTGACCCCCATCTTACAAGCGGGCAGTTTTTGGTTGGCTGAGGACTACCATCAAGACTTCTACAAGAAGAATCCTGGCCGCTATTACAGCTACCGAGCGGGCTGTGGTCGGGATCGGCGACTAAAACAGTTGTGGGGAGAGCCTGCCGGTCATTGACCGTTATTCGACCATGACGCCGTCTTTATAAAACGCCAGTTCGTTGAGATACCGCATGGATGCGGAGTCATCGACAAGGATGACAATCAGTGTGTTGACTGAACCGGGTGTTCCAACGTCTGCGAGCGACCATCGTGTGGGAGATGCTCCAAGGTTCATGCGCCCCAAGATTTGGCTGTTCACCATCACTTGAATGCCATCATCGACGGCACTGGCGCTGACTTCATATCGGGCGGGGTCTTCACCGGGTTCGATCCAGAAGTCACACATCACGTAGGTGAATGTGGCAAAGGCGAATGTGGCCAAAGTGCTGCTGGACGAAAAGGTCATGGGGCCAGTCACGACCGATGGGGCGCCGGCACCCGTGATGACGAAGTCTCGCATCATGGCGAAGTCAGCGACTGGGTCTGCACTATCGATCAGGCCGTGGGCGCCGGATGGTTCGTACCAGTACAGATCTGAGTCACCGTGGTGGTCGATCACGTGGTCGCTGCTGGATGTGGTTTCGTGGTCCAGGCCATCGTCGTAGATGAACCAGCCGGTGGAAAAGCCTTCAAAGGTGCGGCTAGAGCCACGGATTTCGACCGGTAGTTCGGGTTCATCTGGATCGTTGGAAGCGATGACGACTTCTCCGACATCTACGGTTCCATCGATGGGTGCGTAGTGGACATTGATGTTTCGTGTGTCGTCTGCAGCGATGGACCAGGGAAGGGGGCCGTTGGTGGACTCTTGAATGTCTACAACAAACTCTGTGGATGCGCTCGCCAAGTCGAGGGCTGTGACCCGCAGGGGTGCGTCACCCGCATTTCTCAGTTCCACGCTGGTGGTGACGACAGCGTCGATATCGACGACTCCAAAATCATGTGCGGTTGGATTGACCACCAAGTCTGGAGTCCCGAAATCGGGGTCTCCGCTGACTTGGCCTTGTACTTCCACAGACACTTCGGGTCGGTCTGGGTCGCTGCTGGTCACGATGAGTTGTGTGCGGTCGGTACCGATGTCTACGGGTGCGTAATCGATGATCAAGTCAATGGATTCTTCTACTGCCAATGTGCTTTCTGCCATGGCGGTGACCGCGAACGGTGCGGTTGCGTCTGCCAGTGTGGCGGAAAAGACATCCAATGGGGCTTCACCCACATTGGTGATGGTCACGACCTCTCCAGCGAGTGCGGTGTCCAGGGTGGTGAGTCCGAAGTCCACAAAGTCGGGGCTGACTTCAATGGCTGGATCTCCACCACCCATTGCGTCGGTTTTGCTGACGAACTTGTATTCGCTACAGGCGGACAGCATGACGATGACGAAGAAGGGCCTCATGGGAGTAGGATAAACACACGGGTGGCGAGTCTCAAGTACGGACTGCAAGAGAAGCTCCGGTTAGGGGGGCCAGATGAAATGGTTTCATTTGGTTTTGTTGTGTGCTGTGGCATGCACCAAGGAGCAGCCTCCCGCCAAGGGATCTGCGCCGCTGATTGTGTTGGCAAGCTTCGATACGACCCGTGCGGATGCCATTGGGGCCTATGGTGATCCTGATGCTGTGACGCCAGTGGTCGATGGATTGGCCGCAAACGGTGTTCGGTTTGAGTGGGCGCTTGCAACGCTTCCCACCACTTTGGGCAGTCATACATCGATGATGTCGGGGTTGGATACCCACGGTCATCGTGTACCCAGCAATGGTCACCCAGTGCCGGAGGATGTTCCTCTTCTT
>PALY01000023.1 GCA_002707085.1 Deltaproteobacteria bacterium | reverse complement strand
AAAGAAAGTGGCGCTGGATTTGGCTTTAAAATTAGTACCGAAATTATCGCTGCACTTGTTGTGGTCCTTGCTGTACTTTGGGGGATTATGCTGGGAAGCCCATTGGTGGTTTTCTTCGATCTGCCATCATTTCTGATTGTGTGTGGT
The DNA here is from genome assembly GCA_002707085.1 of Deltaproteobacteria bacterium. GTDB lineage: Bacteria > Myxococcota_A > UBA796 > UBA796 > UBA796 > UBA796. The sequence continues at coordinate 12,576 of PALY01000023.1, read as the reverse complement.
GGGACGTTTGCTGGAATGTTCATCTCGCACTCTGTGGCCGAGGTTCGCCATGTATGGGGCGCTTATTTTGGACCGCGTGTCATGACGGTGGAGGATGGCCAAAGAGGGGCCTTGTTGTTCGGAAGTCTCGGAAATATAGCTCATGGTCTGGGACTGGTTGGTACATTGATTGGGCTGGTACAGATGCTTCAGCAGATGGAGGATCCCTCTGCCATTGGTCCAGCGATGGCGGTGGCATTGCTCACCCTGTTTTATGGTGTGATTCTGTCCGAAGTGGTGTTTCGAACTGCTGAGTCTGATTGTCTCAAGCGGTCAGGCCTCTATGCACAAGGCGGCGGGACACACATGTTGGGTCGTCGTTGGAGTTCCATCGCTGGGGTGTTTGTACTGCTATGGACGTTTAAGGTCATGCTGTTGGCGATGGCCAACTTCTACTAGGTGCTGAAAATAATAGGTGTTGACTACATTTCTGGATGTTGGAAGCACAAAAGAAAACCCTTGTGGTAGGGTTCCAGCGACTTTGATGAGCTCATAGGAGAAGTACCCATGTGGATGCGTGTGAAAAGAGGTCCCCTATCGACTTTGTGTCTGGTTACCGCGTCCGCGTGGTTGTTGTCTGGGTGTTTGGGCTCAGAAGATGGAAAGGGAACGGACAACGGGTGCGGCTTTATCGAGGAACTCGTGTTCGGATGTGACCAAGATTACAGCGCTGATACCGGATGGAATCCGTATTGGGATACCGGATACGACGCGGCTTCAGAATGAGTTCCTCTTTACTTTTTCGATGAACGGATATTCGATCATATTCTTGGAGAAACCATCATGAAGACTCTTACACAACAGCTTGCATTCTTGGGCGCTCTTGGCTTTGGCTCGCTCTTTGCTGGACCTGCTCACGCTCAATCTTTCACCATGTCGATTGGACAAGGCATGGCGATTGGGGGACTTGATGGTCTTCCTTTCGCTACGGTTGATAGCCGGCTTGGTGTTTCTATTGACCGTTTGTTTGTGTACGGCAACCTGGACATGTGGAAAGCAGGGGTCAAGTCGGATGGAGACAATATCTCTGTAGGCATTCACACAGCAGGTGTGGGGACCCGATATTCGCTCCAAGATCGCGAAGCCAAGAACGCAGTGCCCTATTTGGCGGGCGGGGCGTACACCATCATGGTGATTGGCGACACAGGTGAAGAAGACCTTGACGATATTGTGGGCGACGTCCAATCGTTGGGTCTCACCGGTGGCTTTGGTTCCGAATATCTGTTTAGCAAAGCCTTTTCGGTGTCCGGTGAGTTTGGAGTGCAGCACTATCTCGGAAAATATGAGGAAGATGGTTCGGACTTGGGTGCATCATTTACCAACACCTATGCGAACGTATGGCTTAGTTTCTATATGTGATTCGAGCGGAGTGTTGTCCCAACTGCGGGCTAGCCTTCACCACAATGCGCTGGAAACAGACAACGAATGCAATTTAATGAACATGAATGGAAACTGATTGGTCAGTGTCCCATTGCGATTTTTGCCCTCCTCAGTTTGGCGGACGGACGTTTGTCTGATGCAGAGAAAGATGCATTTGTGGAAGAGTGGATCCCCAGAATCTCGGGGATTCGAATGTCTGATGACCCAAGGGAACACGAAGTGTATCGCTGGGTTTTGATGGACAGTGTTGAACGACTTCGTGGCCGCGAAGATTTTAATCTTGAGCAATGTAGAAGGATTGTTCAGGATGTGGGAGAGGTGCTGAGAAAGAAGATGACCCCTGAAGAGTCAGCCCCCATTCGTGAAGCCTTGTTGGTGCTTGCGAAAGAGGTGGCGGATGCATCCGCAGGTTGGTTCCACTTGGGAGAGCAGGTTGATTTGTCGGAGCGGAAAGCCATCTTTCAAATCAGGAAGATGTTGGCTGCCAAATGACTCTTCATGAGTGGGTTATGGCGAAGGCATGTTGACTCACATTGTATTCATGAAGTTTCCATCGCTTGAAATAGCCGAACAGGTTCGGCAAAAGCTTCTGGCTTTGGAAGGAAACATTCCATCCTTACGAAGCATTGAAGCGGGACTTGATGTCACTCGAAGTGGTCGGTCCTGGGATTTGGCTTTGTTGACGCGATTTGATGATCAAGCCGGTTTGGATGCGTATGCAATTCATCCAAAACACGTGGAAGTTCTCACCTTCATAAAGGCGAACATTACGGAAGTGGCAGCGGTTGACTACCAGTAGCAACACAGGTTGTTTAGTGTTCTGAACCCACAGAGTGCAGTCTCCACATTCGGAGGAAGTGGTCCCATTTCAATGGACTGTGATCCGGTATGACGACCCGGAACAATTTGTCTTCCACCCGAAAGTGCAGAAGGCTGGCGATTTCAACAGAAATGGCCTTCATGTCTGAGAATGCTGCATTCCATTCGGACCCGTCGGCGCGCGTGACTCGCAGGCCACCTGCATGAATCTCAAATTTGCCTTCTGCTTCAAGTTCACCGGTTTTTGAGCCTTGAGGAAGGAAAAGAAGTTTTCCGTACTCCGCGACCAGTGCCACCCCAGTTTCTTCAAAGCTTTCACGGTTCGCTATTGGAGGGCGCCCAAAATGCTCATCCAGTTTTTCGAATGCCTTGTTCACAGGAAGTGTGGTGTCACCCTGCATGATGTTCTCAACATTCAGTTTCCAGTGGGCGCCACAGGATGAACACTCGATGACATTGCCATCTTTCTTTGATGGGTAAAGGGATTCAAAGCTAAAGCATTCTGGACATGCCCAAAGGTATTGGCGAAGACCGTGTGCCATCCGAAAGCCCCATGTCATGGCAGGCTTTTTCAGATGAGCGGAAACAGTGAGTTTGTCCTGTACTTCCTGTGCGATTTCTTCGGCTGTTCTATTGTCATCGCCATATCGGTATGGGCCATCNTAGGTGATTTCGATGGGGACCCATCGTGGATATTTGGCCCATCGAGGTTGGAACAAAAATGCAGAGTTCATTCTGGCGTAGACGACGGTANCGCCCATGCGTTTGATGAGTCGACCAATCCCGTCTCCAACAGAGGATGTTTCTCCATTCCAACAGCGATTGCCTTCCGGAAACAGAATGACGGCGTACCCTTCATCGTATTTGTCTTGAAGGGTCTGCATCGAGTTCTTGTCTTTGGTGTATTTCATCTTGGGGAACGACCCCAAATTCTTGAGCAATGTTCCAAGGTAGGGGACGCGCAGTAGTCCCGCACTGGCCATCTGTTTTGTTCCACGCATGACGGGTGGTCCAACCAAAAAAGGGTCCAGCATCGTACTGTGGTTCGGCAAGAGTAGGATGGGTTCTTTCAGTGGAACTTTGTCGAGACCTTCGAGTCGAAACCTGAAAACCGTTGCACCCAATGCTCGAAAGATAAAAGTGACAACACGATAGAGGATTCCAATTAGCGGGGGATTTCCGTAAAACCAGTTGTACGTGTCAGGCTTCTTGTTGGCCATTCGTTCACCTCTATGAGGCATTGCTTATAGTGATGTCGCAGGACAGGCATACATNGCGGGTGTATGGCGTGTCCGATTTTACTCTTCTGAATCTGTTTTTTCGTTTTCAGTCTTTACATTTTCACCCATCAAGTGGGTTTCTAGAAACAGCACTTGGACGCGTGTCCATAGATCTTTATTGGGCTTTTTACGAAATCCGTGGCCTTCATCTGGGGCCATCATGTACCAGACTTCTTGTCCAGCCTTGGATACCGCTTCCACGATTTGGTCTGCTTCCCCAAGTGGCACGCGCGGATCGTTTGCACCTTGGCCAACAAGCAACGCACTTTGAATGGTATCTGCCTGTCGTAAAGGAGAAATGTCTTCCAAGAATGCCCTCATTTTTGGATCTCGTTCGTCTCCGTATTCAACTCGGCGAAGATCTCTTCGGTACGCTTTTGTGTTTTCAAGGAATGTCACGAAATTGGAGATCCNCACCATGTCGATGCCGGCCTTGATGCGATCTCCAAAATGTACGAGTGAGGCCAGCACCATGTAGCCGCCATACGAACCTCCCGAAACAGCAACTTTAGAAGCATCGAGTTCGGGTTGCTCGCCAATCCAGTCGAGCAAGGCCCCGATGTCTTTGACGGAGTCTTCTCGCTTGAATCCGTTATCGAGCGACAAATAGGTTTTGCCGTATCCGCTGGAACCCCTCACATTTGGAACCAAAACAGCCACATTTCTTTCCGTGACGATGAACTGGCGAAGTGCTGAGAAATACGGTCTGGACTGTGCTTCGGGTCCACCATGAATATCGATTTTCACGGGGAATGGTCCTTCCCCTTTGGGTCGATAATAAAAAGCGGGAATCTTTCGGCCATCGAAGCTTTCAAATTCAATCAAGGTGGGTTCTACAAAACCACTGGGATCGAGTCCACCAATCTCGCTGTAAGTCCAACGTTGCAATTCTTGGCTTTCCACGTTCAGGGTCCAAGCGTCTCCAGTACGGGTGGCACCGGCGGATGTGAACCCCAGTATGGGCGCATCTTTTGCGTATTCAAGNCCGTAAATCATACCGGAAGGCATGCCGTCCACCGGCTTGTATTCATCCGTTTCGGTATTCAGAAAGTACAGTTGAGTGACGCCCCCAGCATTCACCGTAAAGGCGATTTGTTTGTTGTCTGGACGGATATCCATGTCTGCCACATCCCAAGGGATGTCTGCGGTCAATGATGTCCAGGTCCAGCGCCGGCCATTGCGGGTCACCCGATACAGTTGGGTGAACTCACCTTCTTTATCGGAGGTCACGAATAGGGTGTTCTTGTCACCGCCGAAGATGGCGCCGCCGTAATAGGCGGTGTCCGACTTCGTCCCACCGAACAGGCGCTTCTTTTTACCCGTCTTTGGATCGACCCAATGAATCCGCGAGTCTGAGCGTGAAACGTAGTTGTATAGCAGCAGGGCATCGTCATTGGGCGCCCAGTCCATAGGCCCCCAGCTTCCACTGACCTCGACCAGTAACTTGGCCGATTCTGCACTTTGCCCATCGCTAATCCAGATGTCGAAGTCGCGTCCGTTGCGAGCGTTCGACCCAAATACCATTTGGTCTCCTTTGTTGTTCCAAGACCAGCCTGAGTTTCGGGATTTGGGGTTGGTCAGGGATGTGGCATTTCCAGTGTCTAAGTTGAATCGGAAGATTTGATGCTGTTCGTTGCCGCCGATGTCGCTCGAATACAAGAATGAGCGATCATTGCCAGGAACAAAACGCGCGCCGCGGACGGGTTCGGGTCGGAATGTCAGTTGTGTTCGCGCTCCACCCGGTTGATTCACCAAGTGGACCTGGCTGGTGTCTCCAAGTCGTGTCGATATGAGAATCTGCTTGCCGTCACTTGAAAGAGAACGCATCGAAGCCCAACGGGTGTTTTCATATTGGTTGAGCCGATCTGTCAGTTCCTGTGGGATCTCTGGAATATTGAGAAGGGTGGGTCCTTCTGCTGCTTGTGTTGAGACACAGAACAGGGCGCTGAGACAATAGAGTGTGATGAACTGTGTGATGCATGAGAATCTGAACATTTGAACTCCGAATCTTGATGCCATGTGTAGTGGACTGGTCGATAAAAATCCATCTGTACGACATAGCCAAAAGGTTCTTAAAAAGAGTCCGCTTGCATATTTTTTCTGCTGCATTCTGACACTCTCGGGATGGTCGATGCCGAACCGGGTACAATCCGTGCAGATGAACCGTTTCTCGCTTTTGTTGATTTCGATGCTCTTTGGGTGTGTTCGTTCAGCTTCGTACTCAAAAGACTCTCCGGATGTCGGAGACACGGGGGCGGGTGTCCTTGATGTCGAGATTCCAGAGTTTGCGGTGTCGGGTGCAGGGGCCACAACTGTATTGGAACCGGGTCCGGATTGTGAAAACCCAACTGCACGGATGGACTCTGAATTTGTACACAATGCGGGGACGGGTGATTGGCAGGATCAATTTGTGCCGTGGGAAGACCTTACAGCAGGGCGTGGATGGGGCGTTGTTGTCGCCGACTTTAATGGGGACAAAATGCTCGATGTGTTCCTTCCCAACCTGGGTGAAGATGAAATCTTTGTGGGGGATGGTACCGGCCATTTCGTACGTGTTGATGGTGCCATTCCTTGGAGTACACGAGACGACCAAGATGTAGACACTACGGGTGCGGCCGGCACAGATGTGGACGGGGATGGTGATGTCGATCTGTACTTGGCAAATCGTGGTTTGGACCGACTGCTGCTGAACCAAGGGGATGGAACCTTTGTTGATGCCACAGCATCCAGTGGGCTTGGTGACACCATCAATGACAGCATTAGCGCTGCTTGGGGTCACCTCGATGACGATGGTTTGCCGGATTTATTTGTGTCTACCTACCGAATAGGCGACTTTCCAGTCGATGACCTGGCGGAAGGGCGCAATATGGTCGGCGACTCAAATCGTCTGTACAGAAATCTTGGCGATGGACGCTTTGAAGATATTTCTGACACCCTTCATCGATCAGCTTTGGATGGTTTGAGCTTTGTGGCCGGTTGGCATGATCTCGATAGAGATGGGGATTCAGATCTGTTGATTGTAAATGATGTTGGCTCATTGGCTGAACCCAATCAGGTCCTACGAAATAACGATGGTGTTTTAGAGGACATGGGACTGCGAACGTCTCTTGGCCGTCCCATGTATGGAATGGGTATGGGGGTTGGCGATGTGAATGGAGACTTGGTGCCTGAGTTTCTGTTTAGTTCATGGGACGAATTGCTATGGATGGAAAGCGATGAGAATGGCGGTTGGTTTGAGAACAGTTTGAACCGTGGCATCACCAGCTCCTGGGAAGAACAACATTTGGGCTGGGGAGTGGAGTTGGCAGATTTAGACAACGATCGTTCCTTGGATGCATTGGTTCCGTTTGGAACGCTGATCATGAGTGAGATTGAGAAGGCATTCTTCTCGGTCGGATACGGATTGTTTAATCCAGACGAACAGGCCAATATGGCCTTCATGGCCACAGAAGATGGGTTCGAAGATAGGGCCGTAGAACAGGGGTTGGATGATTACGCGATGTCTCGGGTCATGCTTCCTGTCGATCTGAACCGGGATGGCTGGTTGGACATTGTCCACAGGAGTCTGGACTACCCTGGTTCTATTTCCATGGCGCAGTGTGGGACCGCGGGTTGGTTGCAGGTGTCTATGGCGGATCATGCCCCCAACACCCTTGGTTTGGGTGTTCGAGTGGATGCAGTTTTGTATGGGGCAGATGGCACGGCAATACAGCAAGCCACGCGCACCGTTCAGTCGGGCAGCACGGGTGTTTCGTCCAGTGGGCCGCATAGCGTTCACATGGGACTTGGGGATGCGGTGTGGGTTGACCTAAGTGTTCATTGGCTTGATGGAGAAGTGACCCACATACAGGGTGTTCGTCCCAGTCAATTCGTAGAAATTAGGCGGTCTTGAGGCTGCGCCAAGGTTGTTCCATTTTTACCTTGCCTCGCTCTCTTGCATAGGAGAGATGTCGTGCCTTGTATTGAGAGCGAAGTTGATGGGCATCGCCTCGGAAATTGTCAGGAATGCGGTCTCGTAACCAAGAACGGGCAGCATCTTCCATGCTCGACATGACCAGTCCACCAAATGAACGGGTGGCGTGCTTTCCAGACTTGAGCGCGTTCCATATCTGTTTCGGATCGCTGTAGAACCCGCCCATGTTTTGGCTTTGGAGTTCTATGACTCGCTGTTGGGATAGAGAACGTGTTGGGAAGATGACTTTGCAGTTTCCGATGGCATCGTAGTCCCACTCCATCTGAATTCCTCGATTTTCGTATTCTTTCCACAAGGGTACCGTTGGTGGAAAAAGCATCAGGGTGGATTCGATAAAGATGTCTACTTTGAGTTCTTTTGAGAAGGCGCGTGTCGCGTGGAAGTCGGCCTCTTTGCTGTCCCAGTCTCCGATGAAGAACGTACCCGTGATGGAGTCGAAGTGTTTATGAAGCTGTGGCATCAATTCTCGTGCTTTGGCTGCCGTTGTGCCTTTGTTCCATCGAGACAAATCATCTTCAGAACCACTTTCGAATCCAATCAAGAAACCATAGAATCCGGCCTTTTTCATGAGCGGAAATAGGTCCATGTCTCGATGCAGATCATCGACTCTACATTGCGCCCATAGTTCGACCTGCAGCCCCTGGGNCAGGATGGACTCGCACAACTCAATGACTCTGTCTCTTCGGGTGGCCCACGAATCATCAGCGAAGTGGAATGCATGCCGACCCATTCTGCTTTTCACGTAGGTCATGTCTTGGAGAATTGCGGATACGGGTCTGGGTCTCCACCGCCGTTTCCAAAACTGTGTTGTATGGCAGAATGTGCAAGTGAACGGACAACCGCGACTTCCTTCAAGCATCATCCGGTCCGAATAGCGAAAAGGCTTCATCCGGTATTGATTTGGGTCCACAAGATCGAAGGCCGGCATTGGAATGGTACCCAAATCTGCAATCTGGGCGCGCGGGTTGGTGGTGTGCAATTCTCCATCGTTCAGCCAGGCCAGGCCATCTACATCTTGCAGTGTGGTTTTCCAGTCGCTGTGGCCGTCAAGCGCATTGCACAATTCCAGGAATGTGGCTTCACCTTCGCCCATCACTATGATGTCGATGTGGGGGCAAACGGTCAGTGTTTCAAGGGGGACGGCTGAAAAGTGAATGCCGCCCACCACCACGAGGGCTGCAGGGTGCGCAGCTTTCACCATATGGGCGGCCGCCATCGCATCGTATGCGTGGGCCGTCAGGCCTGTAATGCCCACCACATCTGCATTCCATTCGGAAGCCGTCTTGGCGAGTTCACGGATATCGGGGCCTTCAAAACTGTCTACGATCCGTACATCGTGGTTGCCTTTGGTTCGCAACATAGAGGCGATGGTCATCAACCCCAACGGCACGGTTCTTTGAGGGAACGGTGTGACATGGAACTGTGGCGGCGGTCGGTACAGTAGCACCCGCTTACCCGACATGTTCTACCTCCCCTTCCGCTCATACTACCTCATCGTTACCAATCGGTGACCTTGTAGTCTTTCAAGAATTGGCCCCAGATGTGTTCCCCCGTGTTGAACCCACTGAAGATGGGGTCAATGATTCTTGCCGCACCGTCAACGATGTCGAGGGGGGGATGGAAATTGTGTATGTCCCGTTTGAACTCTGCGTGTTCGATGGGGTCTTCGTCCGATACCCAGCCGGTGTCGACACTGTTCATGTGAATGCCGCTCTCGATATAGTCGATGGCCGCTGTGCGGGTCATCATATTCAATGATGCTTTGGCCATGTTGGTGTGGGGGTGTTTGTCTGACTTGAAGGTTCGGTAGAACTGGCCCTCTACGGCACTCACGTTGACGATGTGTTTGTCTGCAGTTTCTACGGCCATCATTAAGGGTTTCAACCGTGCATTGAAGATGAACGGAGCTACGGCATTCACCAGGTGAACCTCAAGCAGCTCTATGGTGGGAACATCGTGCATCTTGAGTCGCCAACTGTTCACTTTGCGCAGGTCGACTTGTTGTAGATCTGCATCGAGACGATCGGCAGGGAACAGGGCTGTGGGATCCATATGGTCTTCGTCGAGCAGCGGGATTTGAGAAAGAGCCGCTGCTGGCAATGCTTCTGTGGATCGTTGAGATGCCACCAGTGCGCGTGTCGGATTGTCCAAGTTTACGGACAGTTCTTTATCCATCATGTGCTTGTAGAAGCCTGGCGGTCGACGAACGGTTTGGCAGGCATTGTTTACGATAAAGTCCAGGCGATCATGTTCGTTACGAATCTGTGTGCATAGTGCTTCAACACTGGGTGTGTGCCGCAGATCGATACCGTGGATTTTCAGTCTGTGACCCCATTCTGGAAAGTCGGGTTCTTTTGCGTAGCGGGCAGCGGCATCAACAGGAAAGCGTGTGACTCCAATCACTTCAGCACCGGCACGAAGCAGCAGAATGGTGGCTTGATAGCCGATTTTTACTCGGCACCCGGTCACCAGTGCCACACGACCATTTAAGTCGGCTGTTTGGCTTCGTTTGTTGTGGTTGAAGTCTCCGCATGCCTGGCACATTTGATCGTAGAAAAAATGGACTTCTTGGTACTGAGACTGACACACATAGCAGACTCGTTTTTGATGCAGAGGGCCAATGGGCGTGCGGTCTTGTGTNGNCTTACCGCGTCGTCGAGGCGTCTGGAAAATGNGGTTTTCTCTGAGTTTCCGAATGCCTGCTTTTTCAAGCATGGCCCGGTCTTCTTTTCGTTTCTCATTTTTCGCGAGCCATTGATTCTTTCGGTACAGTTTTCGTTTTGACTCCATGTCCGGTTTGCTCACCCGACCTGCGGCTGTCAGGAACCGTTTTCGTAAATCCGCATCGAGTTCTGCCAGCAAAGTGCGATCCTCGACAATCGCTTCAAGCAGTGCTGTGGCCTCTTCAAATTTACGGTCATCTTCCATCGGGGCTTTCTATCGTGTTCGGCATGATCTGGATGCCCGAAGCCCGTTCCCGATTTATGGTTTAATGATTCGCAAAATACGGAGTTTAAGCAATGCTATCGACCGAAACTGTCTGGAATCGCAGAGATACCCAAGATGAAATCATCAGTGAGCGCGCCTACAACTTGACCATCGGTGCAGTGTTGTTGTGGGGCTTTGCGGTCAATGCTTGGATGGTGGAAAACATTAATCCGGCCCCCATTATTGAGTTTAGAGCAGAGAGTCCGTGGCTGTTTCTGGGCGCCTATTTTGTATCGATCATCGCAGGTACGATGATCTATTCCAAGTCTGACAACCCTGGGATTTCCTTTCTTGGGTACAACTTCATCGTCCTTCCGCTGGGTGTGGTTTTGGTGGGCATTCTGCCCTTTTTTGATGCATCGGTCGTATCGCGTGCTTTTGTCGCTACGGCGGGAATCACCGGAATCATGATGATGCTGGGTACCGCATTTCCAAAGGCGTTTTTGGGGATGGGTCGAGCGTTGTTTATCGCTCTGATCGCAACGATGATTGTGGAGTTTGGTCTTTATTTTTTCACAGGATCAGTGCCTGGGATTTTTGATTGGATCGTGGTTCTGTTGTTCTCTGGATACATTGGCTACGACTGGGCGCGGGCTCAGGCTCTACCAAAGACCTACGACAATGCCGTCGATTGTGCAGCTTCGCTCTACATTGACATTGTGATTTTGTTTATGCGGTTGCTAAGGATTTTTAGTCGGCGCTGACTTTTCATGGGGTGTGTGCCCCATAATCACGAGAATTTATGGATTCTGCCCACCTGTAAGCAAGACAAGAGCAGACCTGAATCTTGATTTGCCGTATGATCACCCGGGTTTGTTTTGCGGAGGTGGTCATGCGTGGGTTCCTATTTTCAGTTTTGGCTTTTGGAGTCATGGGTTGTGCGGACACTGATTCGTCCGTCAAGGTCGTGAACTCCATACCGACAGCTTTGATTACTTCTCATTCCGATGGTTCATCGATGTTGGAAGGGGACAGCGTCATGTTTGTCGGTAATGCTTCCGACGATGACAATGTGGCTGCCGAGCTGGAAGCGTTGTGGCAGACCGGGTCGGACATACTCTGTGATTGGAGTGCCGTAGGCTCTGGGGGAACCACAAGCTGTGATGCGGTCATTACAGTTGACATGAGTGTCATCACTTTGGTGGTGCGGGATCCCCGAGATGCAATCGGTTCGGTCAGTGTCACCATTGATATCGGCGCTACAGATGCCCCAACAGCCACCATCAGCAGTCCATTGAGTGGTGCATCTTTCTACAGCGATCAGTCCATCGACCTTGAAGGTGTTGTTGATGACACAGAAGATGCCCAAGATACGCTTACTGTGTCGTGGCAGAGCGACATAGATGGCGCCCTTGCAGCGGATGCTGCACCGGACAGCACGGGTACAGTGCTGGCTTCGACCCACTTGTCTGAAGGAGAACACTTTCTGACGATGACCGCGACGGATTCAAGTGGGAAATCCGGAAGTGACAGCGTGACGATCAATGTGGGTCCGGCGAATAGTCCTCCAGTTTGCGCACTGCTTGCTCCTGAGGACGGCGCATCGGGGCCAGAAGGCGACTTGGTCGTATTTGTAGGTGAGGTGGGCGATGTTGATATTCCCGCGGACTCTCTGGCGGTCTCTTGGTCCAGCGACAAGGATGGGGAGCTGGGAGCCAGTACGCCCACGAGTGCAGGAGCCGTGTCATTTCCTTACGGTGGACTGTCGGTCGACACCCATGTGATTTCGATGACGGTGGCAGACGATATTGGTGTGAGTTGCACAGACAATGTGATTTACACAGTCAGTACGCCCCCAACTGTTGAGATTTCGAACCCAGTCGATGCATCTGTCTATACAGATCTCGATCTTGTGCGTTTCTCTGCGAATGTAAACGACAACGAAGACTTTCCAACCGATCTCACACTCGAGTGGTCCAGCAGTTTGGATGGCACGCTGAGTACAGCATCTTCAGACAGTACCGGACTGACTGAGTTTACGCGCCGCGATTTGTCATTGGGATCCCATGACATCACGTTGACGGTCACGGATACGGCAGGGCTGTTTTCGGCCTCTTTTGTCTCTTTCCCGGGGGGAGAGGACGAAGAGGCAGAGGC